>CALJVJ010000075.1 GCA_937974625.1 uncultured Saprospiraceae bacterium | reverse complement strand
TAGCGGTCCGGACGGGACTCGAACCCGCGACCCCCTGCGTGACAGGCAGGTATTCTAACCAGCTGAACTACCGGACCTTGCTCTTTATAAATTAGGCAACATTTGTGCCACTAAATTTTATTTATAATACTTCAAAAACTGAATTAAAGTATTTTACATATTGCTTTTCTTTTAAAGCGAATGCAAATGTAAGTGACTTTTAAAAAACATGCAACAAAGATGTCAAAAAAAATAAAAAAAAATCAGATATTCTTTTCAACCCGCCACTTATTAGTAGCTTTGTGGACTATTATTTTTTGGAAAAAGAAATAGTAAGTATCCATACTTATCATTTCCATTGATTTTTTCCAAAATACTTATAATTTTTTCATTAAGCCGCAAGCACTTTAGTTTATGCAATTTTTAGATTTTGAAGCACCTCTGGAAGCCTTATATGACCAGCTTGAAAAAATCAAGCAGGTTGGTGAAAAGGGGGAAGTCGATTTATCTGCGACTATTAAGGAATTGGAAAATAAAATAAAAAATAAACGAAAAGAAATTTACTCTAATCTCACGGGATGGCAAAAGGTCCAATTATCCCGACACCCTGAAAGACCTTATACGCTTTATTATATCAACCAAATGTGCAAAAAATTTGTAGAGTTGCATGGAGATAGATATTTTGGTGATGATAAAGCTATTGTAGGAGGATTAGGCACCTTGGATGGTCAAACGGTTATGATTTTAGGACACCAAAAAGGCGTCAATACCAAAATGAGACAGTATCGTAATTTTGGGATGGCGAATCCTGAAGGGTATCGAAAAGCCCTCCGATTGATGAAAATGGCAGAAAAATTCAATTATCCTGTTGTTTGTCTAATTGATACACCTGGTGCTTTTCCTGGTATTGAAGCAGAAGAAAGAGGTCAAGCAGAGGCTATTGCTAAGAACTTATTAGAAATGGCGCAATTAAAAGTGCCGATTGTTTGTGTTGTCATTGGTGAAGGTGCTTCTGGTGGAGCTATTGGTATTGGCTTGGGAGATAGAGTGTCTATGTTGGAAAATACTTGGTATTCTGTTATTTCCCCTGAATCTTGTTCTTCTATCTTATGGCGTAGCTGGGATTATAAAGAACAAGCGGCTGAAGCTTTAAAATTAACTGCGGACCATATGCATGGCTTTGGCTTAGTTGATGATATCATCAAAGAACCGCTAGGTGGAGCTCATAATGCACCTGAGGAAATGGCGAAAATTCTGAAAAGACATATCAAAAAAGTAATCGCAGAATTAAGAGAATTAAGTCCTGAAGAGCGAATAGAACAGCGTATTGAAAAATATAGTAAAATGGGCCAATATGATACCATCAACCTAGAAACCGAGGCAAAGTAAGTACCACACACTAATCGGCACGGTTAATCCTATTACCCGACCACCAAAGACAAATAGTATGAGCATACTGACTCAATACAGAGAAAAGTTGCACTTAAAGAATGTTGTTAAAGGTATTCACCAACAAAAGAAATCTTCTGGAAATTTTACAGGGATGGCCGTTGTCGGTGTATTATTTGATGCGACGGATACAAATATAAGCCAACAGGCTTTGACTTATATTAAAAAGTTAACTAAACAGGCAAAGTCGGTTAAAACATTAGGCTTTGTTAATATAAAAGAGATAAAAACAGAACTGCCTTTTGATTCCTTTTGTAAAAAAGATTTAGATTGGTTGTGGAGGCCAAAGGGGGAGATAGCCGTTCACTTTAAACAACAAAAATTTGATTTATTAATCAATTTATGCCAAAGAGATTGCTTACCCCTCGAATATCTAGCAGCATCTATTGATGCGAACTATAAAATTGGCGCCTTAACCGATTACCCCAATAATTATGATTTGATGCTTGACTCCAAATCTTTTGATAAATATTTGGAACAAGTGAATTTCTTTTTACATAAATTTAGTGCCGCTTCTTAAAGCGCCGATTATAAAAATAGGTTCTCTGACAACGTTCAGGAGATAGTCGTTTCAATTCCAATTTTTTCTTTCCCTTTTGTTGGAAATTATCTTGAAATTAAATCGACCATCGGCCTAGAAAAATTTGTCCAAGAACGATAAAAATAAGCTAATGAAACAGTTTCGAGGAACAGGAGTCGCATTGGTTACTCCGTTTAAGCATGGAAAAATTGATTTTACGGATTTAGAACGTATTATCAATTTTAATATCGAAGGAGGTGTTGACTATTTGGTTTCACTAGGGACTACTGGTGAGGCAGTCACACTAACAGAAAGAGAATGTCAAGAAATTTTAAAATTCACGGTTCAGATAACTAATAAACGGGTACCTATCGTTGCTGGCTTATTTGGAGACAATAACACCGCTCGACTCGTCAGTCGGCTTAATAAATATGACTTGGATGGTATCTCTGCGGTTATGTCTGCGAGTCCTCATTATGTAAAACCAAATCAAGAAGGTATTTTTAGGCATTTTATGGAAGTGGAGAAAGCTGCTCCCCTACCCATTATATTATACAATGTTCCTGGTAGAACTTCTTCTAACATGTCTGCCAGTACTACTTTAAGGTTGGCACATGCTAGCGACAAATTTATCGCTATCAAAGAAGCATCTGGAGACATAGCGCAAGCAACTAAAATCATTAAAGATAAGCCAAATGATTTTTTAGTCATCTCTGGTGATGACCCTACTGCATTGGGCTTAATTGCTTGTGGTGGCGATGGGGTCATTTCTGTTATTGGAAATGCCTTCCCGAGCCAATTTTCAGATATGGTTCGAGCTGCTTTGAATGGTGATTTCAAAACTGCTGCTCGACTCAACGCAGACTTAATTAATGTGCATGATTGGCTCTATATCGATGGAAATCCTTGTGGTATCAAAGCAGCACTAGAAATTTTAGGCTTTTGTAATAGAGATGTGCGTTTGCCACTTGCACCAATGTCGCAAGCTAATTTCACCCAATTAAAAAAAGAAATGGACAATGCTTTAGCTAATTCAGAAGTCAAAGCTTAGCACACTGTGTACTTAGCGTTTGTCTTAAAATATTTTTACTTTAAACAAAAAGGTTAAAAACCAACTTTATAAGTCGGTAATAAACAAATTTAGTATGGATTTATTTGAAAAAATTAAAGGTAATCTTGGACCACTTGGAAAGTGGGCAGATGTTGCTGAAGGTTATTGGATTTTTCCTAAATTAGAAGGAGAATTATCTAGTAGAATGCAATTCAACGGCAGAGAAGTTGTCTGTTGGAGTATCAATAATTACTTAGGTTTGGGAAACCACCCTGACATTAGAGCAATAGATGCGCAAGCTGCAGCAGATTATGGTCTTGCTTACCCAATGGGGTCTAGAATGATGTCTGGAGATTCTGATGAACATTATAAATTAGAAGCAGAACTAGCTGCCTTTGTACAAAAGGAAGCGGCGGTCCTAGTCAATTTTGGCTACCAAGGAATTATGTCTGCTATTGATTCGATGCTTGACAGAAAAGATGTAGTCGTCTATGATTCTGAATGCCATGCTTGTATCTTAGATGGTATGAGAATGAGTTTAGCCCGACGAATTGTCTTTGACCATAATGATATTGCTGGACTTGAAAAAGGATTAAAAAGAGCAACTAAGTTGACAGAGAAATCTGGTGGTGGCATTTTAGTGATTTCTGAAGGGGTATTCGGCATGCGAGGAGACCAAGGAAAATTACGAGAAATTGTCGCTTTAAAAGAATATTATAACTTCCGATTCCTAGTCGATGATGCACATGGTTTTGGTACTTTAGGAGCTACTGGTGCTGGTGCTGGTGAAGAGCAAGGCGTACAAGACGACATTGACGTTTACTTCTCTACCTTCGCTAAGTCTATGGCGAGTATTGGTGCTTTCTTAGCAGGCGATAAAGAAATTATGCGTCACTTGAAGTATAATATGCGTTCTCAAGTATTTGCTAAAACGTTGATGATGCCATTGGTAAAAGGGGCAATGAAGCGTTTAGAAATGTTGAAGGATACGACACATAAAGATAAATTGTGGACGATTGTCGATGCCCTACAATCAGGATTGAAAGAAAGAGGTTTAGATATCGGAACCACCAATAGTTGTGTGACCCCTGTCTATATGCATGGCAGCATGGACGAAGCAATGGAGTTAGTACGCGATATGCGAGAAAACTATGGTATCTTCTGTTCTATGGTTATCTACCCTGTTATTCCTAAAGGAATGGTTATTCTCCGATTAATTCCAACGGCTTCTCATACCATGAAAGACGTAGAAGAAACCTTAGATGCTTTTGAAGCAATTGCTAAGAAATTGAAAGATGGCTATTATAAAGCCGTTGAAGGAAAATATACTAGCAAGCTTGCTTAATATAATAATGGCTTGCTTAAAAAAAGAGACTTCTGAGGTTTTGATAACTTCAGGAGTCTTTTTTACGCCCAAAATTTGAACCATGGTATTCTTTAAAGCCATTCTTAATTTTTTAGCAGATAAACAATACCGCGATTTATTAATCACGAGCGTCATTATTTTAGCCTTTGGTACTTTTGTCTATCGTTATTTAGAAGGCTGGGGATATATCGATTCTTTATACTTTTCTGTGATTACTTTGACTACCGTAGGTTATGGGGATTTTTCTCCACAGACAACAGGCGGAAAAATCTTTACTATATTTTATATCTTTATTGGTCTAGGGATGATTTTGAGTTTTTTACAAACTCTTTTTGACCATTTTGAGAAAGAACGGAAAGAGTATAAAAAACCTAAAAAATAATACTTCCGACAATTAAAAAAGGCTTAGTAGATTAATTTCTACTAAGCCCTTTTTTATATAGTTTGCTGTGCTTTAGTCTCTTGAGCCTAAAAACATCATTAGCAAATATAATAATTGAGCTATTGCTGCTAAAGCTCCAACCACATATGTTCTTGCTGCCCATTTCAGCGCATCTTTAGCACCTTCATGTTCTTCTCCTCTAGTTATGTTGGTATCCTCTAACCATGCTAGCGCTCTATTACTTGCATCAAATTCTACTGGTAAAGTAATGACACTAAATAGTGCAGTGATGGAGAAAGCTGCCACTGCTACTAGCAACATTAATCCGTTTCCTGTTGAACCTGCAAGTGCAAATCCAAACATAAAAATAAAGGATTGTATCTTAGACGAAATCTGTACAATTGGTACAATAGCTGACCTAAATTGTAACATCGCATAAGATTCAGCATGTTGTATTGCATGACCAACTTCGTGAGCCGCTACTGCTGCCGCTGCTACACTTCGACCACCAAATACCTCTGGACTTAGACTTACAATCTTTGTCTTTGGATTGTAATGGTCTGTTAATCTACCTTTACCTTGAGTAATTTGCACGTCATGAATGTTATAGTATTCTAACATTTTTTGTGCTATTTCTCTACCTGACAAACCTGAACTTGTCGGCATTTGTGCATATTTTGAAAATTTGCTTTTGAGTCGATTGCTAACAAAGCTACCGATTAATCCAAAAACCATACTTATTCCTATGAGCCCGTATATTAACATAGCTTTTAAAAATTTAATTAGAAAATTATGCTGGAAAATTGACTACTAATCTTATACTGATATAAAACTACAAATCTGTATTTATAGTTTTAAATATTCGACTAACTATTCACTTCTTTTGACAAAATATTCAACACTACGTCACATCTTTTAGTAGTTTCTTAACTAATTATTTCCATCCCCACATAACTTTGTATTGCTTTTGGAATTTTAATTCCTTCTGCAGTTTGATTATTTTCCAATAAAGCGGCTATTATTCTCGGTAGTGCCAGTGCACTTCCATTTAAGGTATGCGCTAAATGCGTCTTTTTATCACTTCCTTTAAAGCGAACCTTTAGCCTATTACTTTGATAAGTTTCAAAATTAGAGATTGAACTTACTTCCAACCATCTTTTTTGTGCCGCAGAATAAACCTCAAAATCGTAAGTTAAAGCAGAAGTAAATCCTAAATCACCTCCACACAAAGTTAAAATCCTATACGGTAATTTTAATTGCTGCAATAACCCTTCCACATACTTTACCATTTCTTGCAACACCTCGTAAGACTTTTCTGGATGTACGACTTGTACAATCTCCACTTTTTCAAATTGATGCACTCTATTCAATCCTTTCACCTCTTTTCCATAAGACCCAGCTTCCCTTCTGAAACATGGGGTATGCCCTGTCATTTTAATCGGAAAATCCTTTTCGTTTAATATGACGTCTCGACATATATTCGTCACAGGCACTTCTGCTGTTGGTATTAAATAGAGGTTATCTTTTGTCGCATGATACATCTGTCCTTCTTTATCTGGTAATTGTCCAGTCGCTCGGGCAGAATCTTCATTGACCAATAAGGGCGGCATGAATTCCTCATAACCAGCCTTATGTGCTGCATCTAAGAAAAAATTAATTAAACCTCTTTGCAATCGAGCGCCTCTTCCTCTAAAAAGTGGAAAACCTGCACCCGTAATTTTTACTCCTAACTCAAAGTCAAATAAATTATATTTTTTTCCTAATTCCCAATGTGGTTGAGCATCCGCTCCCATCTCAGGTAAGTCTTTACTCCAATCTTGAAAAACTTCGTTGTCTTCATCCGTATTACCTGGAGGTACGTTTGGATGAGGTACATTTGGAATTTCTAATAATGCATCCCTCAGTTTTACTTTAACTTGACGCATCTCCTCTTCTAATTCTTTTACTCTTCCTTTTTGACTTTCGACCTGCGCTTTTAATCCTTCCGCTTCGTCTCTTTTGCCTTGTTTGTACAAGCCTCCAATTTCCTTGGAAATTTTATTATTGGCTGCTAGAATGGTATCCAACTCTGTCTGTGTACTTTTTCGTTGATCGTCTAGCATTAATACTTTATCCACCGCTAACTGCGCTCCTTTATAATTTCTGGTTTGCATACCCGCGATAACCTGTTCCTTATTGTCTCGAATAAAATTAACTTGTAACATAAATTTTGCTATTGTTATTTTTTATAATTCTTTGATTCTAATGGTTCTCTGAAAAGATAACTTTCTTCTTCTACGCTAGATAGCAATTTGGGCTTTGCAAAAAAACGAAGGTTTCTTCAATTACTATACCCTTAAATCTAAAAACAATTACAATTCTTTATCGAAATGTAACGTTTATCTCTAAATTTAGAAGTGAAAGCATTTCTTTTTTGGTTTTTTTTGCATAATTAACTAAAAAATCGACAAATAAGTTTCCTTTTATTTTGTCAGCATATCTGCCAGTTTGTCTGCAAAAAAGGATACTTTCTTGCTTTTTCTATTAAAAAATGCTGCTTTTAACCCAATTTTCACAAAAAAACGCATTTTTTAGCGCCTTCTAGAAATATGGTATTCTTTTTGCATTTATTATTTTGTCAATTTTTTTGCAAAGATACTATTTGAATTTAGAAATATAAATGTATTTTTGCATCGTTAAGCATTCATGCCTCTGAATTAAATTCCATTTCGATTCACTTTTCAGAGCGTCTCTGGTACTAAATTCCTTCTCCTTTCCCCAATCCAATAATTTTTTCAAAAGATTTAAAGATTGCTCTGATTAGGAGTTTAGTAAAAACCAAAAGCTAATACCCAGTCTCTTATTCCAGTTCACATAGATTTCAATTTAAAAAACTAGAGCGTTTCGCACTTCTTTTCTTTTAAAAAAATCTAATTACTAAGATTGGCCCTAGTGGGCAAATATTTCAATCAGCCGAAAAATCCCCACTATCAATATAATTCCATTTAAGACTAATGATGAAAAAATAATTGCTCTATTTTCTAATTCCTTAGAAACAAAATTTCAAATTTCTTAATAATTAGAAGACTATACGATAGATTATTATTTTATCCATTCTTATCTATTATTCATATTTAGTATTGACTTAAAAATAACTTCTGCACTTGGTTTTTTAATTGAATAATTTTCCTTAGAAAAAATCCATTTAAAAAACGTCGAACTTATATTTTCGTCATAATTTACTTTGTATTTATTTGAAACACACAACTATTTTTAAACAGTAACATTACTTACCATAATGATGTACGATATACTTCAGTTGAATGATATGTTAGTTCCAGAATTAAGAGAACTAGCAGAGCAATTAGAATTAAAATCGTATAAGCGATTAAACAAACAAGAGCTTATATATAAAATTTTAGATGCTCAAGCTTTGAGTGCCAATGGCTCTGAAGAAGCTGTGCCTAAAGCCAAAAAAATTATACGGAAAAACGTAAAAGAAACGCCTCCTGAAGAAGATTCTGAAGAAGATTCTATTGCACAAGATGAAAGTTTCGACGAAGAAACTGAGGACGAGGAAGAAGATACAAAAAAAGAAACTGATGAGGAAGAGGAACCTGAACGCCCTCGCAAAAAAATAATCCTCAAAAAACGCTCTGATCGAGACGACGATGATAGTAGAGATGATCGAGACCGTGGAAGAGGTAGAGATAGTAGAGATAGCAGAGACCGTGGAAGAGGTAGAGATAGTAGAGATAGTAGAGACCGTGGAAGGGATCGTCGAAAATATGATGACCAAAATAGTGTAGAAGAAGATCCTAATAATCCTAAATTTAATATTGAATTAGATGGTATTATTGAAGGAGAAGGGATTCTAGAAATGATGCCTGATGGCTATGGGTTTTTACGTTCCTCAGATTATAATTATCTGACTTCTCCTGATGATATATACGTTTCTCCTTCTCAGATAAAACTATTTGGGTTAAGAACGGGTGATACTGTTAGAGGTGCTATTCGTCCTCCAAAGGAAGGAGAAAAATATTTTGCACTCCTTAGAGTTTCTCGTATTAATGGACTTTTGCCTCAAGAAATTAGAGATAGAGTACCATTTGATTATTTAACACCACTTTTCCCTACTGAGAAATTTAAGTTAGGTACTTCTCCAACTGGTAGAGATTTAGGTGTTCGAATGATTGATTTGTTTACACCTATTGGTAAAGGTCAGCGTGGGCTAATCGTTGCTCAACCTAAAACAGGTAAAACTTTCTTACTGAAAGACATTGCCAATGCGATAACAAAAAACCACCCAGAAACTTATATGATTGTACTACTTGTGGATGAACGTCCGGAAGAAGTCACAGATATGAGAAGGAATACTAATGCAGAAGTAGTCGCTTCAACTTTTGACGAACCTGCTGATAATCATGTAAGAGTTGCAGGTATTGTCTTAGAAAAAGCAAAACGTTTAGTAGAGTGTGGACACGATGTAATCATTCTTTTAGATTCTATTACCCGTTTAGCTAGAGCTTATAATACTGTAGCCCCTGCAAGTGGTAAAGTATTATCTGGTGGTGTGGAAGCAAATGCTTTGCACAAGCCTAAAAAGTTCTTCGGTGCAGCCAGAAATATTGAGCATGGTGGTTCTTTAACCATTTTAGCTACTGCCTTGATTGATACTGGTTCTAAGATGGACCAAGTTATTTTCGAAGAATTTAAAGGTACGGGTAACATGGAGCTTCAATTGGATAGACAGTTGGCTAATAAGCGAATGTATCCTGCGATTGACCTTAATAAATCTAGTACGCGTCGAGATGATTTATTAGTTGATAAAGACTCTTTACAACGAATGATTATCTTGCGTAATCACTTATCAGATATGAAGCCAGAAGAAGCTTTCTCTTTCCTAAGAAAGCAAATGGTAAACTCATCCAATAATGATGAATTATTGACATCTATGAATCGATAAATCCTTACTATATTATCGACTCTTAATCTAATAAAAAAAGGGAAGCAGTTAATTCTGCTTCCCTTTTGTATTTGCTTTCAATACGAATTAAACGTCATTACTTATTTGTAATCGTATAACTTTTTTAGCTTTTCCTCTACTTTTTCTACAACCGTCTTTTGTAACTCTATCTCTTTGACCTTCGCTTTCTGGTCTGATTCATTTGTTACTATTTTCTCTTCAGATTCTTTAATTGTTTTTTTAGCATTTTCTATCGTCTTCTTTAATTTCTTCTCTTCTCTTTCTGCTTTTTTCTGTACCGTTTTTGCAGATTTCACCTTTTTCTCCTCTCCTCTTATCATCTTTTTTACTGACTTTTTCTCTTGTTTCGTGGTTGCATTGTCCATCAATACTTCCAAAGTATCTTTCTGAGTCTCAAATATATCCTCTGCCAATCTTACATTCTTTATCGCCTCTTTTTGGTCTTCTTTATTGGTAATTAAACCGTCTTCCGAATCCTCAATTCGTTTTTCCGCATTCTTGATATCCTTATGATATCCTTCATTATCCTTCTTTAGCTTCTTTAAATCCTTTTCCGATTTTTCGAGCGCTTTTTCTTCTCCCTTTAATTCCTCTTTTACTGTTTCAATTCTAACCTCTAAAGCGTAATCATCTAAAAGTTTTTCCGCTTCTTGGTACTCTTCTTTGTAGTCCGTAGAAGAAAGATAGCCGTCGCTCATAGGAACCCACATAGACAATTCTACGTCCTCGTTATTGCTTTGTACTTGTGCATAAACCGTTAATCCTTCCGTGCCGATTCCTGAAATCTTACCTCCTGTTGTTGTCCATTCTTCTGACTTCCTATTTCTTTTTGTTTTTCCATTAAATTGCTTGGCATAATCTTTCCAAACACGTTCAGCAATTTTAGTGGTAGTATTCGGTATACTCACGACTAAAGCATTGTTTATACCTTGGCTCATCGCTTTTTCTTCTTCAGATACCTGAGCTACCGTTATCGTAATGATAGAAATTAATAGTATAAAGACTAATTGAAATTTCTTTTTCATCTTTTTATTTTTTAGTTATGTAAACTGTTCCTCAAAAACTTTTTTGACTGTTTTTCAAACATAAGTATTAAAGAACAAAAGCCCTTTCATTAAATAAAGGTCTTAAATCTAAATTTAGTTTACTAATTTAATGTGCTTTTAAGACGGTAAGAGATATAAATAGACACTTTTTTTAATACTTTTTAACTAAAATCAATCTCTGTATTGTCTCCAATGTTAAGACTTTGACGTAATCCTGTTATCCCTGCATCATTTCCTACCACTGAATTTTGTAATATCACTTCCTTAATCGAAGCATAATTTCCAATAATAGAATTTTTGACAATTGAGTGATTAATTTTAGTATGGTCTCCTATGGTAACATGGGGGCCGATAATAGAATTTTTTATCTCACAATCTTCCCCTATACTGACTGGATTAATAATTATCGTATTATCATAAGGTGGTAAATTTGCGGAAGCATAGCCTTTTTTGTCTAGTAACGTCGCATTTGTTTCTAGCAAAATGGATATTTTACCACAGTCATACCAGTTATTTACACCAATGGTATTAAAAATCGCTCCTTTTTCAATCATCCTCATTAAGCCGTCCGTTAATGGGAATTCATCCCCTGTTCTTATATTCTTTTTAATGTTATAATGTAAGGCTTTTAATAGTTTAGGTAATTCTTTGATTTTATACAAACCGACCATCGCCATATTAGACTTTGGTATTTTGGGTTTTTCTACTAGCCGAATTACTTTGCCGTCGTCATCAAACTCTACTACTCCAAAATCTCTAGGATCATCTACTTTTCTAATTGCTAAACAAGAATGCTTATTGGCCATAAAGGCTTTAAAATCTATATCTAAAATAGAATCGCCAAAAACGATAATTGCCTCATCAACCCCCCTTAGTGCTTTTCTCGCTGTCCATATAGCATGTCCGGACCCATCCCGCTCTTTTTGAGAAACAAATTCTTTTTTAAGCATTGGATATTGTTCCTCTACATAAAGTTTTATTTTTTCCCCTAAATACCCAATAATAAATACAAACTCTTCCACCCCTACTGCTAACAGTTGGTCAATTATAAAAGATATAATTGGCTTACCCGCTATGGGAATAAGCGGCTTAGGCTGTGTGTAAGTTAATGGCCGAAGACGCGTCCCCGCGCCTGCTACTGGTATTATGGCTTTCATTATTTTGTGCTTATGCTTAACAATTTAGCAAAATATTTTGAAAATTGATAAAAGAATTGCTCTCTTAGTAGTGGGAAAAAAATAGTTATGCCAAATTTTTATAACCTGCGCTGTACTCTTTCTACCATATCTGTTTTCCATGCCTTAAAAGTCCCTAACTCAATATGCTTTCTTGCTTCTCCTACCAACCATAAATAAAACGTTAGGTTATGTAAGGTCGCTATTTGAGAACCTAATAATTCTTTAGTGGTAATTAGGTGTCTTAAATAAGATTTAGAATAAAATCGACTAGTCGAACAAGTGCTATTAGCATCTATTGGCGAAAAATCTTCCTTCCACTTGGCATTCTTAAAATTAATCGACCCTTCTGAGGTATAAATTAATCCATGACGCCCATTCCGAGACGGTAAGACACAATCAAACATATCTATACCTAAATCAATACATTCTAAAAGATTCGCTGGGGTTCCTACACCCATCAAATAACGAGGCTTGTCTTTTGGTAAAATACCACAAACGATTTCAGTCATCTCATACATTTCTTCTGCTGGCTCGCCCACTGATAATCCTCCAATTGCGTTGGCTGGTTGGTCTGATGCTGCAATTACCTCCGCAGATATTTTTCGCAAGTCTTTATAGGTACTACCTTGAACTATGGGAAATAAGGTCTGATTATAACCGTAAAGATTATCTGTTTGGTTAAAATGGTCTATACATCGTTTTAACCACCGATGGGTCATTTGCATAGACCTTTTTGCATATCGATAATCACATGGATATGGCGTACATTCATCAAAAGCCATAATGATGTCTCCTCCAATCGCTCGT
Organism: uncultured Saprospiraceae bacterium; assembly: GCA_937974625.1. Taxonomy (GTDB): domain Bacteria; phylum Bacteroidota; class Bacteroidia; order Chitinophagales; family Saprospiraceae; genus JAFMDF01. The sequence continues at coordinate 45,631 of CALJVJ010000075.1, read as the reverse complement.
TGTACATCAATGGCATACTCTGGACTAAAAAAATGTTTGGAACCATCAATATGAGAAGCAAATGTGACCCCTTCCTCTTTTATCTTTCGACGCCCACTTAAAGAATAAACCTGATAACCGCCACTATCCGTCAATATCGGTTTGTTCCACCCATTAAATTTATGTAATCCACCTGCTTTCTGCAAAATATCAATGCCTGGTCGCAGATATAAATGATAGGTATTTCCTAGAATTATTTGTGCTTTTATCTCGTCTGTCAACTCGTGTTGATGTATGCCCTTGACGCTACCTGCTGTACCCACTGGCATAAAAATAGGTGTCTGTATATTTCCGTGATCCGTTTCAATGACACCCGTGCGAGCAGCCGAGTCTGATGTCGTATGTTCTATTGTAAACTTCATTCAGCAAAAATAGGGATTTTATAAAGGTTATTTGGGGGAAAGTAAAAACTTTAAATTCTAAATCGATTACTATCTAACTTTAAAACTAAACCTATCATAAAAGAGAAAATTAACAAAGAGGAACCTCCTTTGCTGATAAATGGTAAGGGAATCCCAATAATTGGTACTAAGCCCATCGTCATTCCTATATTGATAAAAAAGTGCACAAAAAGAATGCCTGCTATCCCATAGCAATAAAATCGAGAAAAATTGGACCGTTGCCGCTCAGCTATCATAACTAAGCGATAAAGTAATAAGAAAAATAAAACCATAATAGAAAAAGAACCTGCAAAGCCTTGCTCCTCTCCTATTGTGCAAAAAATAAAATCTGTAAATTGCTCCGGCACATATTCTAATTTAGTCATTACCCCTTGCAAAAAACCTTTTCCTTGCGCTCCTCCTGACCCAATAGCCATTTTGGATTGTAGTACATTATATAATGCACCTCTAGGGTCACTTTTTTCTGGATTTAACCAAACATTGATTCTTTCTTGTTGATGCTTTTCTAAAATATTATTAAAAAAATAGTTTGCGGTAAACACCAAAGCACTACCTGCAATTAAACCTCCTGCACAGAGCATTACGATTCGCTCCTTTCGATTTTGCCATTCTAAAAAACCATATACCAATAAAACTCCGAAAGCTAATGGAAGTGCATATTTCAAGAGTTCTATTTGAGTTAAATACCATGCTCCTCCCGCTACAGCTAATGCGATAATTATTGCTTCTTTTTTCTTCTTAAATCCAATTGATAATGCTAGTACAGCGACCAATGTTAGCCCTAGTACAATATTCAGCGCAGGGTACATCAATGCTAAAATAAACACTGTTGCCACAAAAGCACCAACTATATATATTGTAGAACTCAATCCAGCTCGATATAGCACAATCATAAAAGAGGTAAAAACTAAAGCAGACCCCGCATCAGATTGTAATAGAATCAACAGCATTGGTACTACTAATAGTCCTACGGCAATCACCTGGTGTTTTATTTCCCGCATTGAAGTACTAAAGGAACTTAAGTAAGTACTTAGTGCCAGACAAGTACCAAATTTGGCAAACTCCGATGGTTGGAAAGAAAATCCTCCAAACATAAACCAAGACCTTGCTCCATTGATTTTGGGACCAAAAAAGAGCACTAAAACTAATAATACTAATCCTGTAATATAAAATAGGTAAGAAAATGTTTGAAAAAATTTCCAATCTATGAAATACAATAAAAACATGGCAATAAAGGAAATGCCTATCCAAATCGTTTGACGACCTACTGGTCTACTCAAAAAATCACTAATTCCATTATAGCCATCCTCATAGCCAACTGTAAAAATCATCAACCACCCTACCATGACTAAACAAAGATAGAGCGAAAAAGTCATCCAGTCTAAACCACGATTTGTACCAGTTGGCGTAAATTTCATTTCTTAAGTGATGAAAAGCTTAGAGATATACTTTAAATTCGAGCGTTTAATAGTTCACTTGTTTTAATTTTATCTTTTGCTAAGTAGGCATCTGGATAATATATTTTGAGACTATTTAATGTCCTAGTCGCCTCCAACTTTGTCGCAAATGCACCCGCTCTTAAGCGATACCAAGGACTAGCATGTACCCAATCTACTGGCATGTTAGGATAACGATTGATAAATGTTCCTCGAGCGCCCTCTAGTTTACTTCTATCGGTAGTGGCAAATAGTTGAATTCGCCAACCATCAATTGTCAAGGTAGCCCGATTTAATTCTATATGCTTTTCTACTAACTGAGTAATCCCTGGTGTTTCTTTAACAATAACGTTTTGACTAATTGCCAATGAGGTTATAGTCAATAAGGTTACTAAAGTGACAATAATCTTTTTCATGGTAATGATGTGTTGGATAAAATTCTATATTTATACCCAAAGTTAAGGACAAAGGGGTTACCACAAAATAAAAAGCCACTTTTATTTTGTTAGACGTATTACAAGCTGTTAAAAAAGAAAGGATTTTTGAAATTAACTCATCGTTACAATTCTAATACCTGAGGAAGTGCCAATTCTATCAGCACCAGCTTGGAGCATCGCTGAAGCATCTGCTTTTGTGCGAATGCCACCTGACGCTTTTACTTTTACAGAAGGTGGGAGTATGGATTTTAAAAAACTAATATCTTCTGGTGTGGTAATCGTATTATTAAACCCCGTAGATGTTTTTATAAAATCTACGCCTAATTTAGTGGCAATCTCACAGATTTTCAAAATCTCATCTTCTTCTAATAATCCCATTTCTATAATCAACTTCATCTTTTTTCCTCTCAAATGGCTAATCATCGTTGTACTTTCGATATCATTGCGAACCATATTCCAATCGTTATTCTTAACAGCTGCTATATTAATCACTACATCTAATTCATCTACCCCGTCATTACAAGCTCGCTTTATCTCTTCTACTTTTGCCCCTGTCGTACTATACCCCATTGGAAAACCAATAACTGAACATATTTTTACACGTGAATCTCCCAAAATCTTCTTCGCCTGAAAGATGTAATAAGGTGGTATACAAACAGTCTTAAATCCATATTGCAGCGCTTCGTTACACAATACTTTTATATCTGCTGTTGAACAATCTGCACGCAAATAAGTATGGTCTATCATCGTAGCTATATCAACCTTTGTAGTAGTTAGTGACATTATCTTGGGTTCGTTTTAGTGTAAGATAGTTTCTAGAACCCCTAAGATATTAAAGATTATTAGTATTTAAAAATTAAAAGATATTATTTTTTTTATTATGATGATAAACAACACCTACTTATCACTAGGTTACAGCTTTTCTCCCTCATATGCAGTTTTTGCTGCTTGCGCGTCAAGACCTTGGGAGCACAACCATTTTGCGAAACTGTCGGCATATCCATGAGTTGTCACCACTTTCTCCGCTTCTGTAGCTTTTATTACTTGATTGAGTGCCTCCCAATCTGCATGGTCAGACAAAATAAAACCTTTATCAAAGCTAATATTTCGCTTTGTTCCATCTTGCATCATCCATCCTGAGGCAACCCCTTTTTCTATAGCTATAAATTTTTTCACCCAACTTGTTTCCAATGTACCCGGAGGACAAATGACCATTCCTCCAATAGTCTCCTTTCTTTTAAGTTTTTGAGTAACTCTTACGGTTTCTTGTAATGGTATGCGTTGTCCTCTTATCACCTCATTAATATTTTCTACTGCTCCATGTGTGAAAATTTTTCCAATACTTGGGTCTAACATTTGAAGCAATCGCTGCGCTTTTCCCAATGCATAAGCACCCAAAATACTTGTTTTACCTGCTGCTCTATTCTTTTTCCACCAATCATTGATTGCTTTGGCTATTACCGCTTGGGACTCCCATTTGAAGATAGGTAATCCAAAGGTCGATTCTGTAATAAAAGCATTACATTTTACAAGCTCAAATGCTTCGCTTAACCCATCTTCTTCCGTTTTATAATCTCCTGATGCTACCCATACCTCGCCTTTGTATTCTACTCTAATTTGAGCAGAACCAATAATATGACCTGCTGGATGAAAAGAAAATTTCACCCCATTTATATAAACGGATTCGTTGTATGGAACAGCATGTAAATTGACGGAACTTCCTAAACGATGTCGAATTACGGGCTGAGCACTATTTGTGCAGAGGTAATATTTATGTCCAAATCGAGAATGGTCTGCGTGTCCATGCGTAATTAAAGCTTTTTCGACAGGTAGCCAAGGATCAATATAGACCTTTGCTATTGGGCAATAAATGCCTTTAGGTGTGAAAGTTAAAAGGTCCAGAAATGTGGTTTGAAATGAAAAGATTACTTGGTCGTATCGAAACTACTAAACAGTTGTTCCGACATACTCCTCTACGTGTTGTCGAAATAGTTCCATTAATTGTTTTGTCGTCTCTCCTATTACGCCTTTATTAATTCGCCAAAAATCTACTTGTTTTACAGGCATAACGCCTTTGGTAGAGCTCGTCATAAAAGCTTCTCGGGCGGCCATTGTTTCTTTGATACTTAATGGTCGAATTTCTACCTTAAAATGTTTTTGCGCTACTTCTAAAACATGCTTCCTCGTAATGCCTTCTAAAGCGTCTTTATCTGGTGTGATAATGGTTCCTTCGTGATTGACTATAAAAAAATTGGAGCGAGCTGATTCTGATATATATACCCCATCATGGTATAGTACATCAAATGCTTCTGCCTCTTTGATTTCTTGCTGGAGGCTTATCGGTTTTAAATAATTAGTCGTTTTCGTATAGGGCGTTTCTCTAGTATATTCATACGCCATTAGCTTTATCCCCTTTGTATATACAGACTCATCATAGGTCGTCAACTTACTCGCCAACATGACAAAATTTGGTTTTGTTGGCAAAAATCCATCTAACGAATACCCGCCCGTTATGATAATTTTAATGCCTCCAACCTCCATCTGATTTGCTTTAGCCAAAGCAATTATTTTTTCTATTAGCTCCGCTTTTGAATATGGTAACTCCAACCCTAATTCATGAGTAGACCTTTCCAATCTTGCCAAATGGTCTTCTATGAATACTGGTCGCCCCTTATATATTCTAAAAAAATCAAAAACGCTATATCCTCTCAAAAAGCCTAAATCTTTGACATTAATGACCGCTTTTTCTATCGGCACTATTTCCCCGTTAATGTTATAATACTTTATCATTTTTAATAAGAATGAATGATGAGTGATAAGTTGAAAGTCTATAATCAAAACAAAGGTAAGGAAATTCAAATTGAATAATAGTTCCTATTTACTAGTTTTTACCTTTTTATCAAAGCATTTAAAATCGTAACTTTGCGCCCTCTTTAAAAAGTTGTTCATTCAACTTACAATTAAAAATAAACATGGGCTTTTCAGAAGAAATAGGACGTAGAAAGACTTTTGGTATCATCTCTCACCCAGATGCAGGTAAAACTACCTTAACGGAGAAACTACTCTTATTCGGTGGGGCCATCCAAACTGCGGGTGCCGTCAAGTCTAATAAAATTAAAAAAAGTGCTACTTCGGATTTCATGGATATTGAACGACAGAGAGGTATCTCCGTTGCTACTTCCGTGATGGCCTTTGATTATCGTGGCAAAAAAATTAATATTCTTGATACGCCCGGTCACCAAGATTTCCAAGAAGATACCTTCCGGACTCTAACAGCCGTCGATAGTGTTATTGTGGTTATTGATGTCGCTAAAGGTGTGGAAACACAGACGGAAAAACTTGTCAAAGTTTGCCGCATGAGAGATACGCCCATCATTGTTTTTATCAATAAGATGGACAGAGAAGGAAAAGATGGTTTTGATTTATTGGATGAATTAGAGACAAAATTAGGCTTGTTAGTTCGACCTTTGAGTTGGCCTGTTGGGATGGGAAGAGACTTTCAGGGTGTTTATAATATTTACGAAGAAAAATTAGTCCTTTTTAATCCGCATGGAAAACAGACGGGGGATGTATTTGAAATTAATGATTTAGCTAGTAAAGAGTTAGAGGAACGTGTTGGCGAAAGGGCTGCTGAGACTCTACGCGAAGAAATCACTATGATTAATGAGGTTTATCCAGATTTTGAAAAGGAAGATTACTTAGAAGGTATCTTATCTCCTGTCTTTTTTGGCAGTGCTATTAATAATTTTGGGGTCAAAGAATTACTCGATTGTTTTGTTGACATTGCACCAAACCCATTGCCACGAGTCACGGAAGAAAGAAAAGTTGAACCGAATGAAGATAAGTTCTCAGGGTTTGTCTTTAAAATTCACGCCAATATGGACCCCAAGCACCGAGATAGAATTGCTTTTCTAAGGGTTTGTTCTGGGACATTTCAAAGAAATACCAACTACCTGCATGTTCGACAAGAACGTAAGATGAAATTTTCTAATCCCACTAGTTTTATGGCCGCCAAAAAATCGATTGTCGAAGAAGCTTATCCTGGAGATGTTATCGGCTTATATGATTCTGGTAACTTTAAAATTGGAGACTCGCTTACCGAAGGAGAAAAATTACATTTTAAAGGAATTCCAAGTTTCTCTCCTGAACAGTTTAGATATGTCGTCAACAAAGACCCGCTGAAGTCTAAGCAATTGAATAAAGGACTTACTCAATTGATGGATGAAGGAGTCGCCCAATTATTCCACCGAGAATTTAATAATAGAAAAATTATTGGTACAGTAGGCGCACTACAATTTGATGTCATCCAATATCGACTAAAACACGAATATGGTGCTTCTTGTGCTTATGAACCTGTCAATCTGCATAAAGCTTGTTGGGTAGAATGTGAAGATGAGGCCATATTTAAAGAATTCTTGAGCCGCCGTAAACGAGATATTGCGAAAGATAAAGATGGGCTTATTGTCTTTTTAGCAGAATCCGCTTGGACTTTAAAAATGGCGCAAGATAATTTTCCTAAAGTGACTTTCCATTTCACTAGTGAATTCTAGATAATGAGTTTACCGACGGGCAACCACAAGGCTTGCCCCCCACAATCAAAACGTCATTCTCACCAACTTCAATCTGCTCTTACGTTCACTAGGAACGATAATTTCGTTATAAGCAACTTGCTTACTCTCTCGAAATCGTAGTCGCAAATCTTGGCTAGCTGTATTTAAAATACTATTCCTATCAAATTCGCCATCTCCTTTGATAATATATTCGCTCACTGTATTCTCATTACGAATTTCGTCATTATAAATTAACCGTAATTTTCTGGAGGTTTTTGCTAAAAAGAAAGAGGAAAAAGCAGCGTCGTCATCTTGAGAAAATTGTTTTTTATGTAAAATCTCTTCCCAATGGTGATCCCCTGTTGGATGTACCGAAAACAAAAATAAATCTTCGTAATAATGATCTACTGAATATCGTCCACTTTCTCGACTTGTGAAATAAGAACGGGTAGGTGTCGTGCTGCTATTAGTTGCGCCAGTAGCCCTTTCAAAATCTTTTAACTGCTCACAAATAATTACCACACCACCATCCTTTCTTATCACAATATCTTGTATTCCTACATCAAATAAACCTTTGGTAACTTTCGTCTTTTTATCCACTAATTGTTCCATGAAAGGTAGTTCGAAATTATAAAAAGAAAGCGTATTTTCTGCTGTTCCTCCAAATGGAACACTCATAAAATAATAACCTTGTGTACGGCCTTTATTTTTTTCAGAATGCATTCCTCCTCCAATTATTCTTCGATTTAAATTATCAATTTTGAAATAGGCATCATAGGATAACTTTCCTTCTAAAGGAATCTTTGTTATTGGTGCTTTACCCTCCGTAGGCGGCTGGTAAATAAATTCAAAGTGATGTGGCTTCTCTTTTTTGAGCCGTTCATTTTCTCTATTAAGCACCATATGCATCCCCCCTTCATTATCCACTAGCATTTGATAAAAATCTGCACCAAAGTTTAAATCTCTTGGCTCAAACTCTTTGCTCCACATTTGTTCCATTTTGCTCAAATCGAATATGGATACTTCTATTTTGGCAAAATATTCTGTATGATAAAGCAAAACTTTGGACTTATCTTCAGATAGTAAAATCTCAGGATCTGGTGAATAAAAACGCTTACCGAAATTATAAACCATCGTGGAATCTACCAAATTAGCCGCTTCATTATATTTATGTACCTTGATAACTGAACTTCCTTTATGCTTGTACTTATAGATTACATAAAAATACTCTTCTAAACCAAACACATCTAGTACTACAGGGCGTTTTTTATCCAATTCTAACTCTTTGGTCCAACTCAATCCAAGTAACTCATTATTGAAAGCTTGAATCTCAAATTCAGTACCTTTGTCTCGGTACAGCAAGGTTTTTTCATTGAATTTGCCAATAATTGAATAACTTTGGTCGGAACGAAGTGTTACCTCTTCAGATACCGTTATTTCTTGACTAATACCTATTTGCAAAAAGGAATAAAATAAAGCGATTATTATTAGTTGAATTTTCATAAAAGTAATTTTGCTGAAAATTAAATGTTTACCGTATCCTATCAATATATGATAGCTATTTATAATAAGCAAATTAATCCTATTTAGTTCTCCTTTTCCTTTGCTTATTCTAGATGCTAAGACATTGTGAATAGTTAAATTATTATAATAATATGATTTTTTCAAAAAAATATAGACTTTGTCTTTTTGCTTGTCTATTGTTTTTCGCCTGTAAAAGTACTGATTGTGGTTGCCCTATGGCCGAACAAAAACCTACTCCAAAAAAAATAAAAACTGACCATCAAAAAGAATTTCATATAATCGTTAAAACAGATTGATTAAATTCCTGTTTCTCAACAATATTCACCGACAACTGAAAGTTTATCGAATAAACAATTTTAATGATTGATACTGCTCCTCATTTGTTTACTAAGCCCACGCTTATGAAGTCCATTTTACTTTCCCTTTTTACTTTATGCTGCTGTACTATTGCTTTTACACAAGATAGTGTACAGGTGAACGACCTCAAAATTGGACAATGGAAATCTCATTTGCCTTATCATGCAGGTAATTGGGTTACACAAAGTGAGACGACGGTTTATTATGCTTCTCCTTTTTCTATTTTCACTATTGAAAAAGAAGATTTTGCGGTAGACTTTATTTCTACAGTTGATGGTTTATCGGATGTTGGCGTGAATATTATTAAATATAATCCCAACTCAGAAGCGCTGCTAATCATTTACGACAATGGTAATATCGACTTAATCAAACCTGATGGAATTGTCAATTTTAATGATATTCAAAAGAATACGGCTATTGTTGGTGATAGAACCGTTTATGATATTTTATTTGAAGGCAATGCAGCTTTTTTATCTACAGGCTTCGGTATTGTCAAATTAAATTTAGACCGAGAAGAATTTGAATTTACGACATTCACGGGTGTACCTGTTTTAGGGATGGCGATATTTGAAGGCAATATTTATGCTGCCACCAATGAAGGGGTTTATCGAGCAACAAACGACCCGACCCTTAATTTAGCGGATTTTAGTAATTGGCAATTATTAGATGTAGCAGATGGATTCCCTCCTGTCTATAGTTCTAATGCGATTGCTACCCATCATAATAGTCTCTACCTAGATATTAATGACGCGTTATTTCGCTATCAAAATGGTGTATTAACAGAGATTTATTTAGCGGAAGATTTTGCGATTGAATTCCTATCTGCTGGCAACGAATTTCTAATCGCTGGTTTAGCTTGTAAAGGCAGTTGTCGTGGTAAGGTGCTGTTTTTTAAAGCCGATGATTCTTTTATTACTTCTGGTAATAGATGTATTGATCAACCCCAATATGCCATCGAGGAAGAAAATGGGCGAATTTGGTATGCTGACATATTTAGAGGTATCCGATTTACAAACCAAGCTGGTGAAAACTGCAACTCATTAGATTTTGACTCTCCTGGTTCGCATAATAGTAGTGAAATTTTGCTCGCCAATGATAAGGTCTATATCGCAGCAGGAGGCGTTGCTTCTAACCAAACGGCACTTAATCGAGTAGATGGGCTTTTCGTTAGAGAAGATAATCAATGGTCCGTTATCAATAGAGGTAATGTGCCACTGTTTTTAGCAGAAGACATCGACCGAGATTTTTATAGGTTGGCAGTTCATCCTGATGATGGTCGACTTTTTATTGGTACTTTCTGGGGTGGTTTGATAGAAACGGATGGAGAAAATTATAAAGTTTATACTCAAGATAATTCCTCTCTTCAAGGAGCTATCGGTGATGGTGCTAGAGAACGAGTCTCAGGTTTAGCCTTTGATGAAGAAAATAATTTGTGGATGAGTAATCATGGTGCCTCTCGGCCAATTTCTGTGCTAAAAGCTGATGGAGAATGGCGAAATTTTAATGCACCAGTAAAAGGGTTACTACAAATGGCCATCGATGCCAATGGGTATAAATGGTTTGTTGCACCAGGTGAAGGGGTACTGGTTTTTGATGATAATGGAACTATTGATAATATCAATGATGACCGTATCCGATTGTTTAGAGCTTCCAACAGTGCTTTGAGGACCTCTATCATTAATTGTTTGGAAGTAGACCTCGATGGAGATGTTTGGGTTGGTACTTCTGAAGGGCCCGTAATTTTTGAATGTGGCAATAGTGCTTTTGATACGGATTTATGTAACGGCTCTTTGAGACAATTGGAACAAGATGGTTTTGGCGCAAATTTATTAGTCACAGAAAATATTCAGAGCATTGCTATAGACGGTGCCAATCGAAAATGGATAGGTACTAATAACGGCCTTTTTATTCAATCTCCTGACGGGAGAGAACAAATTGCTTTTTTTAATAAAGAAAATAGCCCGCTTTTTGATAATACCATTATAGACATTGCTATTAATCAAGAAACTGGCGAGGCTTTTATTGGCACCAATAATGGGGTAATATCTTTAAGAGGTGATGCCATCGAAGGCCGACCAATCAATAGCCCTAATATTTATGCTTTTCCCAATCCTGTCAGACCTGAATATAATGGTCCAATTGCTATTAAAGGATTGGCTAGAGATGCGAATGTAAAAATTACAGATGTCAGTGGGCAATTGATTTTTGAAACCACTGCCCTTGGAGGTCAGGCAATTTGGGATGGCAAAGATTTTTCTGGTCGCCGTGCTAGTACAGGTGTTTATTTGGTTTTTAGCACTAGTCAATCTAGAGGATTGAGTAGCCCTAATACGGCAGTGGCTAAAATTTTGTTTATTAATTAGGTTGCCTTTTATCATTATTAAAACTGATACTTTGAGTGAAATAGGGAATGGCATATTAGTCGGTTTAGCCGTAGCGATATTAGTCGGCCCAATCCTTTTTTCCTTAATTCAAAGAAGTATTGAACAAGGTGTAAAAGCAGGCTTATGGGTGGCTTTTGGCATATGGATAAGTGATGTCCTCTTTATTGGTGGAATAATGCTTGGCGTTACCCACATTGCTAAAATGATTGAATCTCCTTTATTTGAGCCCATTTTAGGCATCCTAGGTGGATTTGTGCTTATTGGAATTGGAGTAGCTATGTTTATCTCTAAACCCGCAGCTAATATAGAAACGACAGAAGGCATTGAGATTTTATCGTCTCAATGGCGACTATGGTTAGAGGGGTTTCTAATTAATACGATTAATCCTTTCTCTGTTATTTTTTGGACAGGTATTATTACTACGCGGTCGGTCGAAACGGATTTGTTTTCTAGTAGTAGTTATCTGTTTTTTGGAAGTGTTTTGGGAACTATTGTTTTCACAGATTCCCTGAAAATATTTTTGGCGGAGAAAATTAGAAATCGTTTAAAGCCTAACCATATCCTAAAAATGAGAAAACTCTCAGGACTTGCTTTATTTATCTTTGGCGTGGCAATGATGATTCGAGTCACCTTGATTTAGTTTGAAGTTAGGGGATGAGGTTAGTAAGGTTATGAGGGTGATAAGGTTTATGAGGTGCTCTAATACTTAAAGATTGGTAATAATTTGTAATTTGTTAAATGCGCTTTTGTTTGCTCAAAATCTTTACTAATTCCTAATAGAAAACCGCCGCCACCTGCCCCGCATATCTTCAATTTAAAATTTGAACTACTCAAGCCTTCTAACCAAAGACTTTTAAAGTCCTCTAATATCATAAAATCAAAATACCGATACTGAAATAGACTCAATTCATGCATCGTCGAAAATAATAAATCCCATTGCCCATGCAAAAAAGTATGAATCGCATCATCTACTAAGGGGACTAGTTGGGATTGACACTTTCTATCATAAATCTCTTCTTTGCATCGCTCTAAAAATTCATTGATAAAAGGACTCGCTTCTCTTTTTACACCTGTATCTAATAGAAAAATGGCGCGTTTTCCATTTTTATCTGCTTCTTTTAGCGTTACTTTTTTTATTTCTTCCCCTAAGGTTATAGGATAATTCAAATAAGATACTAAAGGGTCGGTGCCTGAACTGGCTCCATGAAAATAACTTTCCATTTGAGCGAAGACCTGTTTTAACTCCAATAAAGAAAGGCTTTTATTGTTTTTGCCAAATTTAGCTAGAATAGCCGCACATAATGCACCAGAACTTCCTAGCCCATAACCCGTAGGAATATTAGCATCAAAGTATAAACCTTGCTGTAAAGATTTGGCTAAAGCCGTAATATTTATCCATTGATTTAAACCTTGTTTTTCTAAATAGCGTTGAAATAAAGGTAGGTCGTATTGCAATTTTTTGAACTCGGCCTTATTCGTTGCATATTTCCATTGTCCATAAAAGTCATTTATTGGCATAGCAAGTGCTTGCGAGCCTTTTATGACGGTATGTTCTCCGAAAAGCAATATCTTAGCGTTGTACAGGATGACATGAATTTTGTAGGTCGTACTTTAGCCACCATCCGCTATTGCGGACTTCTTCCTGTTCTAGGTCGTTCAAAGTAGGACTTATAGAATGAATAAAAAATGTTTTACAAATATAGGAATGTCAAATAACTAAAGTGCATTACTTTTCAGTACTCTTTTAGTATTTTTAAACGTTCTTTAAAAATTTGTCCACCAAATATTAATTAAACTATGGCAAAAAGAACCATCCCTGTTGTAGATTTAGCAAAATTTACAGAAGGCACAACTCGCCAAAGAAGTGCTTTTGTCAAAAAATTAGGTAAGGCTTTTCATACACTTGGTTTTGTTGGTGTAAAGAATCACGGTGTTCCTCAGCAATTAATTGATGATTTTTATGCTGCGTCAAAGCGTTTCTTTGCCTTACCAACTAACGTAAAACGTAGTTATGAAATAAAAGAATTGGCTGGTCAAAGAGGCTATACTTCTTTTGGAACAGAACATGCCAAGCAATCAAAAGTGGCTGATTTAAAAGAATTTTTCCAGATTGGTCAAACCGTACCTGCTAATCATCCTCTAAAGGCACAATATCCTGACAATATAGAAGTCGCAGAAGAAGCTAATTTTTTGAGGTTAGGAGTGGAACTATATCGGGCTTTTGAAAAATCGGGCGGTAGCCTATTGGAAGCTATTGCCATTCACTTAGATTTGGATGAAGATTATTTCACAGCGCATATTGATGAAGGAAATAGTATTCTTCGGGCAATTCATTATCCTCCAATTCTGGAAGAACCCAAATCTGCAATTAGAGCCGAACAGCACGAAGATATCAACTTAATCACCCTTTTAGTTGGTGCCTCAGCAGGAGGTCTACAATTATTAAATATGCAGGACGAATGGATGCCTATTACTCCAGAAGAAGATGAGATTGTGATAAATGTTGGAGATATGCTACAACGGTTGACCAATGATTATTTAAAATCTACGACCCATCGAGTCGTGAATCCACCGAGGGAAGAATGGCATAAACCAAGATTGTCTATTCCTTTCTTTTTACATCCTAAAAGTCGTATGGATTTGACTTGTTTAGATAAATGTGTAGAAGACCAACCAAATTACGAGCCTATCACCGCTGGTGAGTATTTAGATGAACGATTAAGGGAAATTGGACTGAAAAAATAGCCTGTTTAAACCTTTAAAGCTTTCGTTTGTCAAAAAAGAAAAATAATACACCTTTGCGAATGAAAAAATCGTAACTTTGTGATGTGATTCTTGATTAAGAAAGTCGCTCCTTTGGGTTCGGCAAATCTATAAACAGTTAAATTTAAAACTATTATGGAAAATATATTTCTATTTGGCTTACCAGGCGGTACCGAGATATTTGTGATTCTTTTTATTGTATTATTGTTATTTGGTGGCAAGAAGATTCCTGAATTAATGCGAGGTATTGGTAAGGGCATTAAAGAGTTTAATAATGCAAAAGCAACTATTGAAACAGAAATTAAAGAAGGCATGAAAGAAACAGATACAAAAGGATTGAAGAACGATTAAACTTCTTTAAGATATAGTACTATAAAAAGCGAATAGGTGCAATCATCTATTCGCTTTTTTAATAAAAAAAATTTATAAGTCTGTCTTAGCTTTTAACAATTGTAAAAACGCCTTTACCTTCAATAGCCCTAAAAGAAAACCCAAACTAATTCCCATTGCTAATGCTATCGCAAAACTGAGCACCCAGGGAATCACCTCATAATTAACCAAGACAAAGCTTATTCCCGCCATTAGCACTCCTAATATCACCAATCGACCCAATAAGGCAGTGTCCGTAGTTAATCCAAAAGTCTTCTTAGCAATAATAATTTGGCCAACTAGTGCAAAAGTTTGTGTCAACAAAGTGGTACAAGCAGCACCTAAAGCCCCATATCGAGGAATCAAAATAAAGTTTAAGACAATATTCAAAGCGACACTCCATGCAAAAACTCGATTCATTTTTGCTAAACTATTATTTGCTGTTAATAAGGTCCCATAAATATATCCTCCACTGACGATTATAAAATTTAAAATCAATACCCCTAAAACATTGGCGCTATAAATACTTGCATCTTCGTAGAGCAAAAACATAATCTCTTTCCTAAAAAAACAAGTAGCTATAGATAATGTAATCGCTCCGCACAGGAGCATCTGTAAACTCAGTCGCATTACTGGACGTATTGACTTCTTTTCTTTTAATAATTTGGCGGACATCGGCAACAGTAAGCCTGCAAATAAGATTCCTAAGACATTGACCGCATCCAATAACCTATAAGCCGATGCATATATTCCTGCTTCTTTTTCTCCATTTACTAATAACCTTTCCAACATGACAAAATCTATTCGGGTATATACCGTCATTAGAAAAATTGCTAATGCAAAAGGGTAGCTTTTTTTAAGGATAAGTAGCAGAAAAGCAGGATTAAATTTTAGTTGAAAATACGGTAATTTTTTATAAACAATAATAAAGGCAGTAATCGTCGTAACTGATAAAGAAACAGTCTGCGCATATATAAACCATTCTATCTTAAAAGGTTGAGGTGCAAAGCTTGTGAATAACAACACACTACAAATGATAATTAATAATAGCCTGTCTAAAATAGTGAGCAAACTATCGGTTCGATAAAAACCTAAACCTGAAACATTGGATCGCAAGAAATGAACCCCCGATAATAAAATTTGATTAATTATAAAAAAAATAAGTACCGAAAATTGCCGCGTACCATAGCCTAACATTAGAGCAACTATAATAGTGAGGCAACCATAAATAAAACCTAAACCCATTTTTAGCACTAACATATTGGGAAAATACTTAGGCAATAACTGATTATGTTGGGCTATATTTCGATTATTAAAGTTTTGTAAACCAAAATCATTAATTATTTGCATTAAAAAAGTAAAACTAAATAGCGTTGCATATAAGCCATAATCTTCTAGCCCTACTCTATTCTGTATGGTTCGGTCAATCCCAAAAATATAGAAAGGTTTTATCAATAAATTGATGAAGAGGAGAAATAGGATATTGAGAAGAAATTCTCGTTTCATAAAGGAGCTTTGAAAAAATAAATTTACAACTTTTGAATCGAATCTTTTGTAAATTTCTTTTTTCATCCATACAAAAATACTGAAAAGAAAAAAGGCTATCATTATAACGAGATAATGATAACCTTAATTTAGTTGGAGGTCGGACGCGGATTCGAACCGCGGTAGCAGGTTTTGCAGACCTGAGCCTAGCCACTCGGCCACCCGACCTTTTTTGCGCTAAAAAATATGCTTTCAATCGCTTTATTTTGAAACGACCGCAAATATATATTATTTTTTAGAACTATGTAACTTTGAAAAAATAAATTTACAGATTTTGCTCATTTATTTTTTCTTGACAATTACTTCTATTTTAACGAGGAAAAGCTCAAATAGTTTCCTGACCCTAGTATCTTTGTGTTATTATTTTGACTAAAAATCAACTAACTCGTGATATGCTAAATGTCAAAAAAAATAGTTTACTTTTAAGCACTTTTATCTTACTGACTTCTTTATGTTTAAGTTGCGAATCATCACAAAAACAATCCATTCAAAAGGATATTTTAAAGATAGATTATTATGTACGATATCTGCAATCTGATAAACAGGTTAAAGCAGAAATAAGTTTCTCTGAAGTCATCGATTCTACTCAAAAACTCCTACCAAAAAGAATGAATGAGGTATTATTTCAAGATAGTGCCTTAGACGGAAAGAAAGTCAAGGATACCTATAAATATCAACTTACTAAACAAATCCCTTTTGTAGAGCCTTATAATTTTGCCTACAGAGATGATACAAAGGAAATAGCCAATCACTCCATCTCTTTAAATCCAGTAACTGATTTTTCAATAAAAAAGAATAAGGTCAGTAAATTAGGTGGAACTATCTTGACGCTAGTAGGAAACCCGCTTCAAAAAAATGAAACTATCGTTATCTTATTAAGTGACGCAAAAAATAAAACGAGCACTTTTTTCGCCAAGGAATTGTCCATAACTATTTCTCCTGAAAAGGTAAAAGATTTGTCCCTTGGCCAAGGAAGTATATATGTAGTTAGAAAACAAGTGGTGGAAAATACTTCGGCTTTTCGCCAACTTAGTGGCTTGACCGAATATTACTCTGAAGTGAAAGAAATTGAAATTGTAGAATAACCTATTGGTCCAATTTAGAAATAATCGAACAATTAAGGATTCGTTTGGTCAACAAGATTTGCTGTTAACATTCTTTCCTCTAATTTTTTTCGCTTTGGTGTTCTAATACTATCTTTCAAATATTTTTCAATGACTAAACTGGCTATGGGTGCAGCATAAGTACCTCCAAATCCGCCATTCTCTATATAAACCGCTATCGCAATTTTAGGGTTTTCTTTAGGTGCAAAAGCAAAGAAAATAGAATGGTCTTTCCCTGCATTTTGTGAAGTCCCCGTCTTTCCACATACAGAAACATCTTCTATATAAGCTTGCTTTGCCGTACCCGATAAAACAACTTGCTCCATACCATCTATGATTGGCTGAAAGTAGGAGGCATTAATAGAAACCTGTTGTATTTTTCGATATTTTGCTGGAGGGGGGATGATTGTTTTATCACTATCTTCGAATGCCTTCGCTAAATGAGGTAAGCGATAACTTCCTTTATTACCAAGAATCGCTGCTAAATTAGCCATTTGCAGGGTCGTCATCTCTACTTCTCCTTGACCAATTCCAACCGACATGATTTTTCCAGAATTCCAGCCACCATCATTTTTATAAATCTTATCGTAATATTTAGGTGATGGATTATTTCCTTTCTTTTCCCTTGGATAATCAATTTCTAAAGGTTTTCCTAAACCAAATTCAGTTAAGTATTCATTGAACACAGAAAGCCCTTTTTGGGGAATCGATTCCCCATATTGATCTACAATATCTCTAAAGGTTCTAAAAAAATAAGTGTTACAAGAATGCTTAATAGCTTTGGACAAGTTAACAGATCGCTCGTGCTGGTGACATCCAAATTTACGTGAATTGGCTTTTCCTGGTTGATAATACCCCGGACAAGTCACTCTGTTTTCTGTTGAGACAATCTCTTCCTCTAATGCTACTAAACCTACAATCGTCTTAAAAATTGACCCTGGAGGATACTTAGCCATTACTGACCTATCAAAAAATGGTTCTAATGTATCTTGTTCTAAATATTTATAGTTATTTCCTCGATTGGGACCGATAACTAGCAAATTAGGGTTATAGCTTGGAGCACTTAGCATGGTTAAAATTTCTCCCGTTTCGGGCTCCAATGCAACAATACTACCTATTTTATTCTTCATCAGTTCTTCACAATAGATTTGTAAATCTATATCCAAACTCGTGATTAAATTATTACCCGAAATAGCAGAGATATCTGCATTTCCTTCATCATAAGCTTCTACTTCTCTACCAAACTTATCCTTTAGCATTAACTTAACGCCCTTCTCCCCTCTTAATTGATTCTCATATTGATACTCTAATCCACTTTGCCCAACATAATCTCCTAAAGCATAAACACCGTCAGATTCTTCTATCTGTTTCCTATTCACCTCTCCCAAATACCCGACTACGTGTGCAGCATTGGGATAGGGATACCCTCTTACATTTCGTAATCGAGTAAAAAAGCCAGGAAAATCATAAAGGTGTTCTTGTATCTTGGTATAGCGATATGCTGATAATTGTTTTAAAAATACAAATGGCTTTCTTTTTGAAAAGCGCCCACTTCGCCAGTTTTTATCCAGTTTTTTTATAAAGGTCGCTTTATCAATTTCTAATAGTTTACAAAATTTAGCCGTATCCATTTTTGGATTAATCTGTTTATAAGTTACCATCAAATCATACATGGCATTATTATAAACAATTATCTTTCTATTCCTATCTGTAATAAACCCTCTAGATGGGTAGGTCGTAATTTCATCTACTGCAATATTATTTCCCTTCACCTGATAAGTATCGTCTATCAGTTGTAAATGCGCTGCTTTTCCCATTAGCACCAATGTACCAATTAAAAAAACTGCTAAGATATTTTGATAACGATTGCTAAATCGGTCACTCATAAATTATCTATTTGGAAAGCGGAAATAAATTAGATGACTTATATTAATTTAAAGTTCTTAAAATTACTCAAACTAATCAATAGTGCTTACTTCTACTACTAGATTTTTGGTCGTGCTATTACCATATACATCATCATCAGAAAAAGCGAAAATATAAAAGTGGCGATGGTCCTGCCTATGATTTCTAAGGTATAAGCCGGTGTAAATATTTCAAGAATAAAATAAACTAGTAAATGGATAAAAAGTAAAGTTCCTGCATATTTTAAAAACCAAATAGGCCCGTAACTTTTAATCGTTAACCCTTGACTTACATTATAACCCTCTCTTGGTTCATAGATTGCTAAAGCTAAAGGTCGTATAATCGCAGTCACCAAACATGCAGCAGCATGGACTCCTGGCGAATTATAGCTAGCATCTATTAACATGCCCACACCAAATCCAATTAATACAAGCGTTATTTTTGGTGTCTTCAGGGGTAATAAAAATAAAAATAAAGGATAGAAAATTAGCGAGATATAATTAAAATAAGCTCCTCCTAATTTGGCTTGCTGTAATACTACAGCCTGCACCAAAACAAAAAAGAATAATCGTAGTAAATTTTGGATAATTGTATTACTCATCTGATACCTCCCTTTCTAATTCTAGTTGTTCTGATTGTTTTAAATTTTCGATTATTTCTACGTAATCCAGCGCACTAAAATCATTACTTAATAAAACCTTTATATCGTGAAAATTACTACCAGAAGGTAGATTTGTTTCCTCTACGACTCCAATTAAAATACCTTTCGGAAAATGAGTAGAATAACTACTTGTGACAATACTATCTCCAACTTCTACTGTGTGGTGCTTCGGAATATCTGCTAAATTAACATATCTGGGATTAGAGCCAATCCATCTTAATGGACCAAAGGCGCCCGTACGTTTAATCATCGCGGAAATAAAAGAACGTCTGTGTAATAAAGAATTAACAACTGAATAATTTTCTTTGACTCTTATAATTATACCTATTACGCCATTATCGCCTATCACCCCCATATCTTTTTGTACACCATCTCTTCTACCTTTATTAAGAATAATGTGATTATTGGGGCGGTCGGTTGAATTATTCGTTACTTCTGCGGTGATTAATTTGTATTGAGCATTTAATGCACTTGTAGAATCTCTTTCTGGGACAGGCGTTAGTCCTGCATTGATTAATTTTTCTTTAAGAAGCGCGTTTTCTGCAGCTAAGTCATCCATTTTATCCCTCAATGAAAAATAATTGGTCCAATCATTAAATTTTTCAGAAGAATACCCCATAAATATATTGGAAGAATTACCCCAAATTTCTCTTTGCGTTCTATTATAGTTAACAATTAGGTACAGACAGAGTAACTCTAAAAGTACAAAGAGAATGAAATGCCCAAACCGTAGAAATAGGAGTACAAGATTGCGCATGAATTAATAATAATGCTAGTTTTTAACAGATTAACCTAATGCTAGATTAACCCACTAAAATAGATGAGTATTTAGACAGACTTTCGGTCTATTAGGAAAGAATACGTATCTGTATTTTGTAGTGCTTTACTAGTTCCTCTTACAACTGCCTTTAATGGGTCCTCTGCAATATGAACTGGTAGTTTTGTCTTCTGACTAATTCGTTTATCCAATCCTCTCAATAATGCTCCCCCTCCTGTCAAATATAATCCTGTTGAATAAATATCGGATGCTAATTCTGGTGGCGTCGTTTCTAATGCTTTTAATACTGCTTCTTCAATTTTTAAAATTGACTTATCTAATGCATGAGCAATTTCTTGATAGCTTACCAATATCTGTTTTGGAATTCCAGTCATCAAATCTCTACCATTCACCGCATAATCAGCAGGTGGGTTTTCTAATTCGGGTAAAGCTGACCCAACATGAATTTTAATTTGCTCAGAAGTTCGCTCCCCAATCAAAATATTATGTTGACGCTTCATGTAATTGGTAATATCACTTGTCAACTCGTCTCCTGCTATACGGATAGATTGGTCACATACAATTCCTGATAAGGCGATGACTGCAATTTCTGTCGTTCCTCCTCCTATATCGATAATCATATTTCCAATTGGCTCTTCTACATCTAACCCTATTCCCAAAGCCGCAGCCATCGGTTCGTGTATCAAATAAGTCTCTTTTGAATCAACGTGGTCCGCTGAATCAAAAACTGCTCGCTTTTCCACTTCTGTAATTCCTGATGGAATACAAATGACCATTTTCATATGAGAGAAAAATTTCCTCTTGTTTCCAATAATACCAATCAAGCCTTCAATCATGCTTTCTGCAGCTTGAAAATCGGCTATCACACCATCCTTCAATGGTCGAATCGTTTTTATATTCTCATGCGTCTTTTCATGCATCTGCATGGCTCGATGCCCTACCGCTATCGTCTCTCCTGTTTTCCGATTGATAGCGACAATCGAAGGTTCATTAACTACCACTTCTCCGTTCTCGATAATCAAGGTATTTGCCGTCCCTAAGTCAATGGCTAACTCTTGTCTAAAAAAATTAAATAGGCCCATTTATATATTTGAGTATAATCTTTTATTAATTTAGTTTAATCCCGTCCATAATTTAACGCCCAAAGTTATCAAATTATATTCACAATTCAAGGTTTTGTCTAAAACTTACTTTTTTATTAAATCATTCGTTTTTTCATATACAAAAATATCATTTTATTCAACCTTAATTATTAGGTGAATTAGACTATATAAATCAAGGAATTATTGCTTTAAGTGTTACTAACCTTAAGGTTTATTTTCTACTCATCCTTTATTAAAAAGTTATCATTTCAATAAATTTATCCTATCTTCGACCTTGAATATTAAACCCTATTCTTTTCTATGAAAATATTCTTTTCTGAGAACCAACCAGACTATGCTACTTATACTTTCAATTATGCCATTTACTGCATAAAAGAAGCACAAAGTGAGTTGCCTACTATTTATAATAAAGGGTTTTTACCCTATACTGGAAACCTTAAAATAACCGCTGATATATTCTATTTAGCTAGAAGTTTAAGGGTTAACTTAGAAAACTTCTCTGATACTTCTGAAAATCGTCGGATTAATAGAAAAATTGAAGATTTAGCCATTGAAATTGAGGCTCATAAAAAGACGGACTTCGATATCGAAAATCCAGACTTTTTGGCATTTTGTATGGACTATGCTGCAGATAGATTTTCTGGAAATGCCATGACACTTGAACGATTGAAATTTGTCTTGAGCAAAGAAACAGGTAGCCATATTTTATCCTTTACTTCTAATGGCGAAATTCTAGGGTATATTTTAGCGGGTATTGAAGGGAATGCACTTCAATACTGGTACGCTTTCTTCAATCAAAAATATATGAAATCTCACTCCTTAGGTAAATGGATGATGTGGAGAACGATTCATTGGGCGAAGGAAAATAGTCTTTCTTTTGTCTATTTAGGCACTTGCTATGGCAAACACTCTTTGTACAAAGTTAGAGACCATAAAGGCCTAGAATTTTTTGATGGAAGTCGATGGAATTCGGATGTTAAATTACTCAAAGAATTGTGTAAAACTGATATTGAGCCGATTGATAAAGACCGTTTTAAATCATTAGAAAATCCTGATACATTTATTGAAAATTTGTAGTGTCCAGCTTTACTTGGTGACGTTAGTTTAGATTTTCAATCGTTTAAACTATTTTTCTTACCTTGTTCCTTATTTTTTCCTATACCAAGCAGTTCCGATAATTATCGGAATGGCACTACCGCATACACATGACTGAATACGGCGCACTTTCCTTACTTCCTCCTGTTCTAGCAATTATCCTAGCGATTAGGACCAAGCAAGTTTTTGTCTCTTTACTTTTTGGTATTTGGCTAGGTTGGCTAATTATTAATGATTTTAATTTGCTTACTGGTTCTTTTGATACCATTCAGGCATTGGTCGATGTATTTAAGGATGATGGAAATACCAGAACTATAATGTTCTCTGCCCTAGTCGGCGCCCTGATTATCTTTATTCAAAAATCAGGTGGCGTTGAAGGTTTTATTATAAAAATCAGTAAATTACTAGAAAAACAAGAGCAGAAAAAAGAAGGGAATAATCGGGTGATTGTTCAGTTTTTAGCATGGTTGACTGGCTTATTGATTTTTGTAGAATCCAATATTTCTGTTTTAACAGTTGGTGCATTATACCGTCCTATTTTTGACAAATTAAAAATACCTAGAGAAAAATTAGCCTATATCGCAGATTCAAGTTCTGCCCCTTCTTCCATCCTAATTCCCTTTAATGCTTGGGGTGCTTTTATCATGGGATTGCTACTAACTCAAGGCTTCGAAAATCCTTTTTCTACACTATTGCATGCCGCTGCATATAATTTCTATCCAATGCTGGCTTTAGGAATGGTCTTAGTCGTCATTTTTACCAAAAAAGATTTTGGACCGATGGCAAAAGCAGAAAAACGTGCCAGAGAGGAAGGTAAATTATTAGCCGATGACGCACAACCAATGGTGTCAGATGAATTAACCGAAGTAACCACCAAAGCAGGTATTAAACCGAGAGCTTTCAATATGATTATCCCTATTGCTATTATGGTTTTGATGATGCCCGTGATGCTAGCTTATACTGGCTGGGAATCTGCTTTGACAGATAGAAGCACAGAAGGCTTTTTTGGTAAAGTATTTTATGCAATAGGTAAAGGGTCTGGCTCTACTTCCGTCTTAACTTCTCTTATCATTTCCTTGCTAATTGCCATGATTATGTATGCCATTCAAGGCATTATGAATTTAAAGGAAATGGTTGATTTAACCTTAAAAGGTATTGGAAGTATGATGCCTTTGGCTTTATTAATGTTGATGGCTTTTGCTATTGGCGCTGTTTGTAAAGAATTGCAAACAGGACTATATGTAGCTGAAGTCGCTAAAGCATGGCTCTCTCCTGCTTTAGTACCCTTTATTGTCTTTTTGGTAAGTTGTTTTATTGCCTTTTCAACGGGGACCTCTTGGGGGACTTTTGCCATCATGATTGCAATTGCAGTACCAATGGCTCAAGGAATGGATGCGAATGTTCATTTAGCTATTGCCGCAGCTTTAGGTGGAGGAGTTTTTGGCGACCATTGTTCTCCTATTTCCGATACTAGTATTCTATCCTCTATGGCTTCTGCTAGTGACCATATAGACCACGTTAAGACCCAATTTCCTTACGCCTTAGTTTGTGGAGGGATTACGGCATTTTTGTATTTGGTAATTGGATTTATTGGGTGACCGACCGATTCCGCAGGATGAATGTCTGGGAGACATTCAAGGAAGGAAACCGCAAAGCGGATGGGTTGGCCAAGAGAATGAATCGAAAGGAGAAAGTAACCCACAAAACAGCTAAAATAGAATTAAAACCTATTTCAAAATCTTCGGTGTCTTCTTATCCCCTTCTAATTCCCAACCATATTTAACCCAATCTTCTTCGTAATCAATATCTGATAATTCTGGTAATAAAAAGTAAGTTTTATCCAAACTGTTAATTCGCTCAATGGTAGTGGAGCAAACCGTTTCTGTACTCCATTCGATATCGTTAAAAACTTCTGGTGTAAATTGATTCATTCCCAATAAATAATATCCACCGTCTATCGCTGGGCCAATCACAAAAGGGAAATCATCTAACTTATCAAAAGCAGTTTGTACGATTTCTGGGGTCAAGGAGGCACAATCACTCCCAATGATTATCACTTTTTCATTTTCTTTAAAAACGGTATGAAAAGCAGTCGCCATCTTCTCCCCCAAATTGGCTTCGATTTGTAACGCTTTCTGAAATTTTTCAGGCGACCAACTATCTAATTCATTGACATATTGACTATAAAATAATCGCCGATTAACAGGTAATGCGGTTGCTATCTTTCGTGTATGTTCCATCAAAGCTTCATAAATTTTTAAAGCTTTTTCATCTCCTACTGTCTTCGCCAATCGAGTCTTCACCTTACCAATTTCTGGATTTTTAATAAAGATGATGAGGGCATTTTTTCCCGTTTCTTGCATTTATTTTTTTTCCTTAATCTATATATTTCCATAAATATAAAATGTCGATAGCGAAATTTGTTCACTATCGACATTTTAATTTATACAAAATACTATAATCGTCTTTGCTAAAGCAAATACGGGACTTAATCTATTCGCAAATCTTCTACATGAATCCCTGGAAAGTTCTTCGGATTGAATGTGAAATCTGTAGTCTTATAAGCCAAGTTTGGTTTAAATTTAGTTACATCCATGGTATATCTAGCTCCATCTACCGCAAACGCTTTAATTCGCATTATCTGGTTTTTTCGCTTATCTATCGTCAATCGCATCTTCGCATATTCAGAATCTTTATCAATTGGCTTAAACTCTATTTGTTGTATAGCCACTCCTTTTTCATTGCCCTCATTTGTCAAAGCGTATATAAAATCTTCCTTTTCATAAATCCGCAGTAAATCTTTTGGCGACAAAAAATCTTCGTCCTCCTCTTCAAAGTCATCTACATTATTAATTTGAACTTCGTTATTGCTTTTTAAATACAACCAAAGTGTTTTACCATCACTATAAATTGCTTGGTTATCCAACTTTAAACGATATTGGTCCCCCTTCTGTGCTAAGTTACCTGTTTGCACTTCTTTATCTTCTTCTGGAATTTCAATAGTTAATTTAAAATCAGCCTCTACTGTTTTATATGCTTCATATTTCGTTCTCAACTTTTCTAAAATTGCTTTTGCGGCAGGGTCAGAAGTTTCCCTAGCAAATTCACCTGATTGAGCAAAACCGATATTCGTAAAAAGAAAAGCTAGGAAGATTACTACTATATTTTTCATAAAAAGAGTTTTAGAATTTTGTACAGTTGCTTGTACCGTAAAGTTCACAATAAAAACGGAAAATCTGTACTATTTATTCGTTAAGAATTTTCGCTGCAAAGTTAAAGTTTGTTAAGGAAAGGTGGAAGTCGGATAGGCGGAAGAGTAAAGGTGCTAAAAGACCGTATATTTGGTTATCTTTCAGCCTGCTTAAATCTCCATCAAAATCCGAAATTCTGCCTCACTTATTATTTCTACTGTTCCAACAGCTTGCGCCTTTTTAAGTTTAGAACCTGCCTTTTCACCAACGACTAAAATATTCAACTTTGAACTTACTGCACTAATGACTCTAGCCCCTGCTCTTTTAGCAATTTCCTGTGCTTCTTTCCGCCCCATCGTTTGCAAAGAGCCCGTAAATAAAATAGTTTTTCCTGCTAAAGGCGCATCTTCTGCTATTTCTAAAGGCTTGTCTTCCTCTGTTTGACGTAGATTGACGCCTAAAGTCTCCATTTCTTTTAATAATTCTATATTTTGTGGATTGCTGAAATACTCAATTACATTTTTAGCAACCACAGGTCCAATATCTTTGATATCTACAAAAGTCTCTTCTGTCCAATCTTGTAAATCCAAAACATGCTCGATTTGCTCTGCAATTAACTTAGATGCTTTTTTTCCTAAGTGATGGACACTCAAACTGTGCAATAATCGAGCAATTGGATTTTTCTTCGCTTTCTCAATTGCCTTTTCAATATTTTTTGCAGATTTCTCCCCAAAGCCATCTAATGTTGCTATTTGCTCATAATCCAGTCGGTACAAATCCGCAATGGTATGAACCCAACCCATTTCATTAAATCTTCTGACATAAGACTCGCCAAAACCATCAATATCCATTGCTGGCTTGGATACATGAAAAATCATTCTTGCCAATTGTTGTTGTCCACAAACGCAATTTGGACAACGCCAAGCTGCCTCTCCTTCCAGTTGAATCAGTTCAACGGGTGTTGCTGTTTGATTAATTGGACAGACTTTAGGATATTCGATAATGGTTTCTGAACCATCTCGTAAATCTGCCATTGCCTTCACAATATACGGTATCACATCACCCGCTCGTTCTACCAAAACCGTATCACCTAATCGAAGGTCTTTACTTTTAATAAATTCTTCATTATGCAGGGACACAGAAGACACCGTCACGCCTGCTAATTGCACAGGGTCAAGTTTTGCTACAGGTGTAATAGACCCTACTTTTCCCACTTGATATTCAACATTTAATAATTTAGTGGTTGCTTGTTTTGCTTTAAATTTAAAGGCAATCGCCCATCTTGGATGATGGCTGGTATATCCGCATTTTTCTTGTAGTTCTCTGCTATTGACCTTTACCACCATCCCATCAATTTCGTAAGCATAATCTTCTCTTTTTTCTTGCCACCCTAAACAAAAATCAGCAACCTCTTTTATATTTTTACAAACTTTTCGTTCGATGGTTGGAACTTTAAATCCCAATTCCCCTAATAAATTAATACTCTCATTATGGGTTTTAAAATTTGATAGAATATCATTACCATCCTCCCCTTCTGCATAGCCTAGTTGGTAAATAAATGCTTCTAAACCTCGTCCTGAAGACTCTTTGGCACTTTTCATTCTCAATCCTCCTGTTGCTGCATTTCTTGGATTGGCGAATATAGATAAGCCGTCTTTTTCTCGTTGTTTATTTACTCTTTCAAAAACGTCTTTCCTAATTAAAACTTCTCCTCTCAATTCTGTTTTTCGAATGCCATATTTAGAAAAATTCGCTTTCAATGGAATACTTTTCATCGCTCGAGCATTGGCGGTCATCTCTTCTCCTTTTTTACCATTTCCACGGGTTGCGCCTCTTGTCAATCGGTCATTTTCAAATACTAAGGCAATGCTCCCTCCATCAAATTTTGGTTCTACTACATATTCCACATCCGCCTCATCAGGCAATGCTGTGAGCTTCTTTATTCTTTCATCAAAATCTTTTAAATCTTCTGCATTATAAGAATTGTCTAAAGACAACATTGGCGTCAAATGCGCTACAGAAACAGCATCGCCAGACAAGTCATTGGCAACTCTTTGGGTAGGTGAATCTGGAGATAATAAATTAGGGAATGCCTTTTCTACTGCTTCTAGCTTTTTGTAAATGGTATCGTATTCAAAATCACTAATAACTGGGTCATTCAAAACAGAATATCGCCATTCGTGGTATTGAATAACTTCACTCAAGGCATTGATTTGGTCACTTGCTGCTAACTCTGAAGTAGCAATTTCCGTATTCAGTAATTTCTTAGAAAGGTCAAATAAAGCTTTTTGTTTTTCTTTAGTGAACATAGATTTGGTTGTGTAGTTGGCTTTTGCCTAGTATATAAACGGGTTGATATTTTTACGTTTTTCAACACATAGGTCATATAGTGAAAAACACATAGTAAACATAGTCTTATGACCTAAACTCAACTGCTAAATACGTAAAACTATATGCTCTAAGTGAAAATACTACTATGTGGTAAAAATATTAGTTTAATCTTATCCTATTAATTAAACGCACTCAAAATTAACTATTTTGCTATAATTTAATAATTTTTTGAGTGCTCACCGCTTTCCCATTTGCTATCTGTAAAAAGTATACCCCTTTTGCCAATTGGCTCAAATCTATATTTTCAAATTGCTGCCCTTGTATTAAGTTCATTTGTTGCTGATAAAATACTTGCCCAGTGGCATTGATTAACTGCATAGTTACCAATGATTTTCGCTCACTTTGAACCTTTAAAAAAAGTTGGTCTTTCACAGGATTAGGTGCGACCTCTATACCTATTCCTACACTACTCAAATCTTCAATTTGGGAGACTAAGCTTTCTGGCAAAGTTACTTTTATAGGTGTTGCGGCTCCGTCGCCACTTGTCGAACCATTCCGATTCACACCAATACCAGCTGAATAAAAAGAAACATCGCCTTTTCCTGCTGCAGGCGCTTGCCATTGGACTAAAAAATCTTTGACATCACTCGTGCCATTCTGTTCCGCGTAGACTCTATTCGTATTTGAAGATGCTGCTAATTTTACATTATCAGAATGCCCACTTTCTGTCCATCCATTTACATCTGAATTGTCTTCATCAAACAAATTTACCATTTGAAAACCATACCCGTTTGCCGCTGGACCTGCTGCGGAGTCAATACTTACTTTGACGGTATAAACTTCCTCAGGTGTATAAGCAGTAATTGGATTATTATCCACATCTAAAACTTCCAAACTCATGACCACTTGAATGTCACCCGTAGCATGACAGCTTTGACAAGTTCGAGGATTATTGCCAATCATTTGGTCGCCTGGTGCACCAGTATTTCCTTGATTGGCCCCAGCTGCCCTACCTGCTGAATTGGAAAGCGTAATAATAGTCAATAAGGCTAAAGAAAAAACGATATAAAGTATTTTTACTTTCATAATTTTAAGTTTAGAAAATTTTAAGTTTTTGATTAGACGCAAAATATCGCAATTCGTTTAATAATTTTAGGCTAATTTTATGATTCTATCGCAGTGACTGCAAAATATACTTTTTATGACCAACGAAGATAGATTAAAAAAATGGCGCTTAGTATTGGGCAAGCATGCTGACCCCGAACAAACCGTCAGCTTAGGTGCAGAAGAAGAAGGGAAAGACGGCGTCCTGGAAGCCCTATATGACAGTGATAATGAGCGCAAAGGTGGGCTAGGTAGTTCTTCGCCAAGAATCAATCGTTGGTTAGGGGATATTCGAAAATATTTTCCTACGTCGGTTGTTCAAATTATGCAAAAGGATGCTTTTGAGCGGCTGAATATTGAAAAAATGCTCTTCGAACCTGAGTTTCTAGAATCTATTGAACCTGATGTTAATTTGGTCAGTACGTTATTGTCTTTGACCAAAGTGATGCCACAAAAAACGAAAGAAACCGCTCGAAAAGTCGTTAGAAAAGTCGTCGAAGAATTAGAAAAAAAATTGACCAATCCAATGCGACAAGCCGTTGCTGGCAGCATCAATCGAGCCACTAGAAATCGCCGTCCAAAATTCAAAGAAATTGATTGGCATAAAACCATTCGAGCTAATTTAAAGCATTACCAAAAAGACTTAAAGACCATTATTCCTGAAACTCTTATTGGCTATGGCAAAAAAGGACAAGCTTTAAGGAAGGTTATTTTATTAGTCGACCAAAGTGGTTCTATGGCTACCTCTGTGGTCTATGCAGGTGTATTTGGCGCTATTCTGGCTTCTTTGAAATCTATTAAAACACACATCATTGTTTTTGATACGGCGGTCGTAGATTTAACGCCTGAGTTACACGACCCCGTAGACTTACTTTTCGGTACTCAGTTAGGTGGCGGGACGGATATTAATAAAGCGGTTGGGTACGCTGAACATTTAATTCAAAATCCTACAGACACCATCGTCTTTTTAATTAGCGATTTATTTGAAGGGGGTAATGAAAATGCTTTATTGAAAAGAGTAGCTGGCATCAAAACGAGTGGTGCGCAATTTATCACCCTATTGGCATTAAATGATGATGGTGCGCCTGCTTTTGACCGTTCAGTTGCTGGAAAACTAGGTCATTTTGATGTACCTTCTTTTGCGTGTTCGCCTGACCAATTTCCGAGTTTAATGGCGGCAGCTATTAAGAAAGATAATATTCATTCTTGGATGGCTAAGGAGGGGATTTTGAATCAAGCCTAATTAAATGGTGAATGATAAATGGTAAATGATGAATTCGATAATTTGCACAACTAATTATTATCCTTAAATAATATTCACTTCTGGGCTTAATTGAATTCCAAATTTTTGCTTGACTGAATCAATGATTCTAAAAGCCAATGCTTTTACCTCTTGCCCAGTAGCATTGCCATAATTCACTAAGACCAATGCTTGTTTGGCGTGTGCACCTGTGTTGCCTACCCTTTTTCCTTTCCAACCATCCTGCTCAATTAACCATCCTGCTGGCACTTTTACCATATCATTTGGCATTTCATAGAAAACGATTGTTGGAAATTTCTTTTGTAAAGCATCAAACTGAGCACGAGGAATTTCTGAGTTTTTGAAAAAACTTCCAGAGTTGCCCAATTCAGCAGGGTCTGGCAATTTACTAGAACGAATGGCTATGACGGCATTACTAATATCCTTAATCGTCGGTTGCTCAATTCCTTTCTCTGCTAAACTTGTTTTTATCGCACCATAATTCATGTTTAACTGGTGCTTATTTTTGGTCAACTGTAAAAACACTTTAGTAATAAAATATTCCCCTTTTAAGGTCTTTTTAAAAATACTTTCTCTATAGCCAAATTGACAAGCCTTTTTGGCAAAGGTCTTTTTTCGCTTTGTTTTTAAATTAATGGCTTCTAATTTTATAAAAACATCTTTCAATTCTACGCCATAAGCGCCAATATTCTGGATGGGCGAAGCGCCAACTGTTCCTGGAATCAACGATAAGTTTTCTATACCGCCATAATTATTTTCAATCGTCCATAGTACCAATTTATGCCAATTTTCACCACCTCCAACACTTAGAATAACCTTATTCTTTTTCTCTTCTATCACTTCAGTCCCTCTAATTTCATTTTTAATCACCAACCCTTTAATATCCTGTGTTAATAGCATATTGCTACCTCCGCCTAACATAAAAATAGGCTGCTTCGTAAATTTTAAAGCTTGTTTTAATTCATCAACTGAATTTACTTTTAATAAAGATTCGGCTTTCACATCTAAGCCAAAGGTGTTATAATTTTTGAGTGAATAGTTTTTTAAAATTATCATGCTATGCTTTCTTCCTCTTTGAATAATAGTAAAAATAGAACTAAAACAACTACTGCTAAGCCTGCTGGCACCATCCAAATCTGAGACCAATCATGACCTACTTCGGCTCCATTTTCCATAATCGTATACTTGTTTACAATCTGACCAGCAACAATAGCACCGAGATACATACCTACCCCATAAGTAGCTAAAGTGATTAACCCTTGGGCACTTGCTCGTACTTCTTCTGGTGCCTCGTTATCTACATAAATCTGTCCTGTAACAAAAAAGAAATCATAACAAATACCATGTAAAAATATTCCACTATAAAACATCCAAACCATGGTTTGATTGTCCCCGTAGGCGAATAAAACGTAGCGAAGAATCCATGCTAGAATCCCTACTAAAATCATTTTCTTTACACCTAATCGGCTAAAAAAGAAAGGCATCAGAAGCATGAAAATAATTTCCGATGCTTGTCCTAAGGTCATTTTAGCAGCTGCAAATTCCATTCCTGCCTCGTTCAGAAAACTATTTGCGAAAGCGAAATAAAAATTCAATGGAATAGAGACTAAAAAAGAACTCAATACCAATACTGCAAAATTTCGATTCTTCATTAATTTTAGAGCATCTAAGCCTAATAGCTTTCCTATATTTATTGGCTCTCCTTTGCTCTCCGAAGGTGTATTGGGTAAGGTAAAACAGTATAAACCTGTCACCAAAGAAGCTCCTGCAGCCATTACAAACTGCATGCTCGACGCTTCAAATTTTGCAAAACTGATGAATAATCCAGCTATAATCCATCCGATTGTCCCTAATACCCGAATACCAGGGAATTCTTTTTCAGGGCTAGACATTTGATAAAAAGAAACAGCATTCGTCAAGGCTAAGGTTGGCATGTAGAAAATAGAATACAGCAATAAAATCCAATAAAAAGTATCTGCATCTTGTACCGATGAAATATAATAAAGAATCGCTGCACCAATAATATGAGCTACTGCTAAAACCCGCTGCGCTTCAAAAAAACGGTCCGCTATAATACCCACAAACAGCGGAGCAATAATAGCCGCCAAACTAATCGTACTAAATATTCCTCCTATCACCGCACCATCATATCCTAAATTTTTAGATAGATAATTCCCTGCAGTCGCATACCAACATCCCCAAACAAAAAATTGAAGGAACATCATCACGGATAACTGAATTCTAATATTGGTCTTCATTGCAAATTTGTTTTGATTAATTAGAATGCGAAAGATAGGAAAAATTCCCATCTGCTGATTAACTTGACGATGTTAAATTATTGTAATTTCTATTTGCTCATTTTTACCACACAGTTGAAAACACATAACAGATATAATTTTTCTATCTAGTTGTTGACCCTAGCAGAAGTTTATGTCAATTAGCTAATTTTTCCTTAAACTTGTGCCTCTAAACCTCCTCTATGCAAAAGCATTTTTCTCTATTCGCTTATTTAGTAACTTGTTCGGTCATTGTGGCGGTGGCATTATGGTATCCTAAATGGGAAAAACCAGGTACGGAAGCGACTTTGAGCTGGGATGTGATGGGCTATTATTTATACCTGCCCGCTGGAATAATTTATAAGGATTTAGACCAAGTGGCTTTTAAAGAGGATATTCTTAAAAAATACAGTCCTACTAGCGGTTTTTATCAAGCCTTCAAACATGAAAAAAGTGGGAACTATGTCATGAAATATTCCATTGGTTTGGCTGTTTTGTATTCCCCATTTTTCTTATTAGGTCATGCCTATGCTTTGATAAGTGATTATCCACCCGATGGTTTTTCTTGGCCTTACCAAGCTGCAATAAGTTGGGGGAGTATTTTTATTGCGTTTTTAGGATTATGGTTTTGTCGGAAGATTTTACGTCGTTTTTTCTCTGAAACCGTTACGGGAATTAGCCTAATCTTAGTAGCATGTTCAACTAACTACCTCAATTACACTGCAATTGACGGTGCAATGGGTCATAATTGGTTATTTACGCTCTTTGCGCTCTTAATTTGGCTAAGCATTAAATGGCACGAAAAACCCTCCTATTTAACGAGTATTGGGATTGGATTGTGCATTGGATTAGCCGCTTTAAGTCGACCAACGGATGTTCTTTGTTTCCTAATTCCTGTTTTGTGGGGTATCACTAATAAAGAAAGTGTGGTTCAGCGTTTACAATTCTTTCAACAACATTGGTCTAAGCTATTAATTGCTGTCATTACCGTTGCTTTGGTTGGTAGTATTCAATTATTCTACTGGAAACTTATCTCTGGTGACTGGATAGTCTACAGCTACGAAGACCAAGGTTTTAGTTGGTTCAAACCTCATGTTAAAAACGTATTAATTAGCTATCGAAAAGGATGGTTGGTTTATACCCCAATTATGCTACTAGCCTTATTCGGTTTTCGCCCTTTGTATAAAAAGTATCGCCCCTTGTTCTGGGTCTCCCTAATTTTCTTTTTACTCAATTTTTATATCGTCTCTGCGTGGGATGTTTGGGCTTATGGTGGTGCATTTGGACAACGAGCCTTGATACAGTCTTATACTGTTTTACTTTTCCCATTGTCCGCTTTTTTTGAAGCTGCTTGGCAAATCAATTGGAAAAAATGGTTGGCTTTAGGCTTTGCCACTTTCTGTATCTGGTTAAATATTTTTCAAACCTATCAGGCACATGGGCACGGGTTTGAAGTAGAAGCAATGACCAAAGCTTATTATTGGCGAATTTTTGGCAATGCTAACCCAACTGATTTAGATAAAAAGTTATTAGATACCAAAGAAGATTTTCAAGGGGAAAGAAAAAATATTCAACAAGTTTATTTGAATACTTTTGAATCGTTTGCTGATTCTACTCATTATTCGACTCAACAGGCAAAATCGGGAAACTATTCTCTTCATTTAGAACAATCCCGAGAATTTTCGCCTGCCATTATTGTAAATCTTGAAAATCAAGCACCCCAATGGATAAGAGTCAGTGCTGATTTTTATGTCCCGCAAAAAGAATGGGGTATTTGGAGTATGCATCAATTAATTGTCCGCTTTGAAAAGGGTGAAAAAGTTATAAAAAATCGAATTATTCGCATTCATCGACAATTAGGAGAACGACAGTGGCAGTCTAATTGGTCTGATATGCGCATCCCTAAAGAAGATTTTGACCATATCAAAATATATTTTTGGAATGCGGGTAGTGGGAAAGCTGTTTTCGTCGATGATTTGAAAGTGGAAGTTTATGATGAATAATTGGTTTAGCAACTTATTATAAAAATACTTCATTTATAATCCTTATTAAGCTTCAATTTTATATACTTTTGCACCGATTTTGGTTGCTGTGTGTATTTTTAAATTTATACACACCCGCACGAAAAGGGAATCTTGTGAAAATCAAGAACTGTACCCGCAGCTGTAATCTTCATATACTTTTAGTTTTATGCCACTGTTTTATAAAGATGGGAAGGCGACTATAAAGGAAGAAAGTCAGAAGACCTGCCAAAGTCACTATTTTTTCACTTTGCTTTCGGGACTAAAAGCGAATGGAGGCTAGTCTTCTTTAATCGTCAAATATATTTTGACTGTTTTTTTTGTACTAATCAATCAACAAGTTGTTTGTTGAGATACTCTATCCTACCCGAAACGGTTTTTAATTAACCAAATCGTTTCTTATGCGAAAATTTTACTTTGTATTCCTTTCTATCTTTTCTACACTTTCCCTTTCTTCTCAAAGTCTGGCTACTTTTGAAGGATTTGATTTACCCCTTGATACTTTCTTAAATGGAAGTGATGGCCAAACGGTATTTCAAGACAGTGATATTCAGTTTCCTACAAATTTCAGTGATGGATTTTGGCTAGGAGGTTGGGCCATTTCTACTATGAGAGATGACACGACTTCTGGTTTTGAAAATTTGTATAGCGCAAAAATTGCTGGCGGTTTTGCCTCCACTACTTATGTAGTGGGCCAACAAAACGCTGTCATTCATTTAGGAGGAGATAATATGGGAAAAGTGGTCGATGGTTTATACCTTACCAATAGCACCTATGCCCATGATGTCATCCGAGATGGAAATATGTTTTCCAAAAAATTTGGCGGCGAAACAGGTACAGACCCTGATTTTTTTAAATTAGAAATTCAAAAATTTCATCAAGGAACATTAAGTACGGAAGTTGTCGAGTTTTATTTAGCTGATTTTCGTTTTGAAGCAGATAGTTCGGATTATATTGTGAATGATTGGCAATGGGTAGATTTAACTAATTTGGGAAATGCAGATAGTTTACTTTTTACAATGGTCTCTACTGATGTAGGAGACTTTGGTATCAATACACCGCTTTTTTTCTGTATGGATAATTTAAAAATTTCTAGCCTATCCATTGATATTCCTACCAACCAAAATATCTCTACTTTCGAGGAAAATAACTTGATGACTAATGCTTTTTTAAATGGTTCGAATGGTGAAACAGGATACCAAAGTGGGAATGCCTTTTATCCAACTACTTTTAGTGATGACTTTTGGTTAGGTGGTTGGGCGATTTCCACCATGCGAGATGATACGACTGCTGGTTTTGAAAATTTATATAGTGCCAAGACCGCATCTGGTGTCAATTCCTTTAGTTATGCCGTTGGTCAACAAAATGCCATGATTAAGTTAGGGGACAATGTAGCAGGCCAAGTTGTAAATGGATTTTATATTACAAATACCACTTATGCACATGGTGTAATTCGAGATGGAAACCAGTTTTCCAAGAAATTTGGTGGTGAAGATGGTAATGACCCTGACTTTTTCAAACTAGAAATACAGAAATATTCTAATGGTGAGTTAGCCCCCCAAGTAGTTGACTTCTATTTAGCCGATTATCGCTTTGACGATAATAGTGAAGATTATATAGTCGATGATTGGCAATGGGTGGACTTAACAAGCTTGGGTAATGTGGATAGTTTACAGTTTACCTTGAGTTCTACGGATGTAGGAGATTTTGGTATTAATACTCCGCTATTTTTTAGTATAGACAACTTTGAAATAGGTACAGCAATATCTACTAGCAATGAAAACCTTCAATTAACTTCGAGCAATTTAAAAGTCTATCCAAATCCTGCTAGTAATGAAATTATTTTTGCGTTACCGAACCTAGAATCGGCTAGTGACCTACAAATTTTTGATATACTTGGTAAGCAAGTGTTCTATCAAGTTATTAATCCACTTCAAAGTAATGTAGATATTTCCAGCTTGGGCGCAGGAACCTATTTTTTACAAGTAAGTACATCGGCTCAAAAGCAATTCTCTACTATTTTTATAAAAAATTAATATTCTCTCAAAACAAAAGCCCCTGAAATGTAAACATTTCAGGGTCATGTTGTGGATTGAATTAGGTTACATCTAACCTAGTGCTTCTTATAGACGATAGGTATTCGTACTTATCGTCTATAGATTTACACATGATGTAATCCAAATTCAATAAAAACTAATAAAAATTTCTTTGACTTAAATCTTATATAGCAGGAGAAAATGCCTTTAGGTATAAGGCAACTATCTTTCGGGGAGTTGATGACTTCAAGAAAATAAAAGAGGAGGGGACTCTTTCATTTATGCTCTTGAATATGGTTGTTTAAACTACTAGGAATGAATACTTACTTATTCGCTACGTCTCTATAAGTTCTTAATCTGTTCTTTGCATTCTCTACTGATTTTTCTTGTGCAGAATACGTTTGCTGAGTAGATTTGAATTGAGCGTCAACTGCTTCAATTTTATTTTTTGCTTCTGTTATCTTATCAACGAATTTCATTATTTCATTCGTGATTTCTCCTTTCTCTGCACGTAACTCTTTTAATTTTTCTGCTAAATTATTGAGTTGTGCTTCTTGTTTTGCTAATTCTTGTTCCATCGCTGCTTCTGAAACTTTTAAGGACATATCGCCCAATAATTTCTCTGCATAAGGAAAACGAGTTGTATGCATCTCAGAACCTAAAAAAGCTCCTCCTAAATCAAACCAAACAACTAATTCTGCATCTGGACCTCTTTCTTCAATTAAAGCATATACATCCACCGTATTTCTACTCATTGCTGGAATATTTGCGTTATCTGTAAAAATTTCACCTGTTTTGGAGATTTTTTTGGTTTTCCCTCCGAATTGCTTAACGATTCGCATCCACTCTTTCTCTACATCTTCTTTGTCTGACTTTTGTAAACTAACTACTAACGCATTATTTTGTCCTTGACTCATAAATCTTTTTGCTTCTTTGACTTGAGCAAATAAGCCATTTAGACCAAAAACAAGTGCGACCAATAATGTAACCTTTTTCATAAACACAACATTTTAAATTGTTAATAAATTACGTTCAATCAATCCAAATTGAACGCTGCCTAGATTAAATAAATCTATTATAATATCTGCGCTGTTGCACCAGGAATATTTATGTTTAACTATAACTATTTATTGGAGGATAACTTGACTAAGTTCTAAAAATAAAGTAGCAAGATAATAAATCGAAAATAATAAAAAGGGGAATAGGGGAAAGAGGAGCTAATAAAAGAAGGGTTTTCTATGTGTCACAAGACAAATATAAAGTACATTTTAATTAAAAGAAATGGCTTGCAAGCATTTGATGTAAAAAATTGTGACAGCTTTAAAATATTTTTTAACAGTATTAAATTCACATGCATTATTAAACTTATTCATAGGTCATTGATTTTTAATCAAAAAAAAATTATTAAAAATTAATTATGTGAATTATTAAAATATTTTATTGAATTCCTTTTGCTTTTTTGATTTTTTGTGACAAAAAATATTTTATTAACACCTAGTTTTTGTGGCGAAAATAAAAAAGCTTCTAGAATTTCTTAATTCTAGAAGCTTTTAAGCCTAGCTTAATATATCGTTACGGAATCAGCTTTATCTTACCCGCCCAATTCGTCGTCCATTTTCATACTTCACAACGAATGCATCCACAAACCCATATTTGACCACCTGTTTCTTTATTTCTTCTGCTGCTTGTATATTCTCTAGGTCTGTGATTAGTACTCTAGTAACCCCTCCATTGGCTATTTCTTCCGTTTCTATTTTACCAATGCTTTTTACGTATCGATATCTAGGGTGATTAATGTCATGGATATTCACTGCTACTACCTGCACTTTATAAGTCGCCTCCTTTTTGGAAACTCCTGACTTGGAATTTCCAACGACACTAACACTTGCACTAGCTGCATTTTGCGTATTTTTCCTAACTGGAGAACTGTTTGAACTAGTAGACTTTGATGTTGATATAATATTTTCATTACTTCCTACTGAAGCAGTATAATCGGCTGTCTGTTGACTTGGCGTTTCTGCTAAAATTGTACCCGCTGTTCTTTTATTCAATGAAAAGATATGGGTATAGTCAATGGTTCCATTAGAATTATAAGAATCAAAGTCATAAGTATTTTTTAAATAACCTCCTTTCTCTGCCACTAATCTTAATTTTTTATTCGGTAGAATCTGAAATCGATAATTACTTTGGGCGATTTTTTTAGAAGATAATAATTTAGCGGTAGTTCCGACTAATTCGTACAAAGAAATTCGCACATCGCTAATTGGCAACATCGATTCCCCATCCATCACTTGTCCCAAAGCATTTAGTGTGCTAGCTTTTATTTCTGCACCAAATTCGAAAATATCTTCATGCTGTGTGGAAATCTTTTCTGCTCCATATAGTCGGTTAGAAACAAAGAACCCTCCTTTTCCAGAAGGTTTTAACACATAATAAAATTCATCCGCCGCGGAGTTTATTGGTTTCCCTAGATTTTGAGTAGGTTCCCATTGGTCCAAAGCTCCTTTTGCTTGAAAGACATCCCAACCTCCCAGTGTTACTTTTCCATTAGAACTAAAATAAAGCGTATTCTTGTTCAGGTCATAAAAAGGGGTGATTTCGGCACCTATGGTATTGATTTCGGCACCTGCATTTATTGGATACGTAAAATCCATATCGTCACTATTTATCGCTCTCGTCGTATACCAAATGTCCATTTCTCCAAATCCTCCTTCCCTATCCGAAGCAAAGTAGAGAATTTCTTGTCCATTTTGATGAACTACCCAAGGCTGAGTCGTAGTATTTGCATTTTCAATATTTATATAATCTCTCAATCGAATGGGTGCTGACCATTTTGATTTTTCTCGCTTTAGTGCATAAATTTCACACTTAGAATTAAGGCCATCCCCATTATCACAAAGGGTAAAATAAAATCGTTTTGCATCTGGTGCAAATGACCCATTCGCAAAATGTTTATTTGGAAAATCAGGTAATCCTTCTGCGATAACTGCCTTTTTCCATTCCCCACTTTTTCGCTGAGAACGAAACAAAAATGATTGATTGTCCTTCATAGTAGAAGAATAATACAACAAATCATCTGAATAAGGTATCGGTGCAAACTCTATCGCAGGAGAATTAATATTCTCTGTCAGGTGCCTAACTTGAATTGTCGCCGCTTGTGTACTCTTGGCTAAACCTATTCCTAAATCACACCCTTTTACCTCATTGGCAACAATATTTGACACCACTCCTTTATCGTTTCCTTGATAAGCATTAATGAAATAAATGAAAGCATCTTTAGCTGCCTCATATTGCCCATCTTGCTTCAATGCCCTAGCATATTTCAAGCCCACTAATGGAAATCGTTTATTTTCGTCTTTGACATACTGGAAAGCGTGAATCGCTTTTTTAAAATCCTTTACAAGGTAATAGCTTTCACCTGCTTTATAGATTAGTTCTATGGCTTTGGGTTGTTGCTGCCATGCCTCTTCAAAGTGTGCCGCAGCATCAACGTATTGCGTAGCTTCAAATAGCTTATCTGCTAATTTTTTATGTTTTTTCCAATTTAACTCCTCTTGTGCTGAAAGCGAAGAGACCACAAAAAGCGCTGTTAGAAGGGTGGAGAATATTCGGGTCATCATTATTCATTTTTTGTTCATGGATAATTGAACTGTATAGAATAATCTAAACACAGTTCATATTATCAAAGAAGCTTCTAAATAACCAATTCTTTTCGCGGAACTAGTATATTATAAACTTTCTTAATGAGACAACAAATATCAAACCAAAATAAAGAAGATAATGAAAACAATACATAGAAAAGGCTTTTCGTCTAAAACTGGCTTATCGCATCTAGGATACAACTAGGAATCGCTCAATAACGACTGTAATATTCTTGGAAAATAGTAATGTTCCAATTTCAATACATTTCCTGCAATATCAGTAGGTGTATCAGTGGGTGCAATAGGGCATGTAGCTTGAAAGATGATATTCCCTTCATCGTAGTGTTCATTGACGTAATGTAAGGTAATACCTGATTCGGTTTCTTTGTTTTTACAAACAGCTTTATGCACATGGTGCCCATACATGCCTTTACCGCCATATTTTGGAAGTAAAGCTGGATGAATATTTATCATCTTATTAGGAAAGGCTTTGACTAGGTAAGCAGGAATAAGCCATAAAAAGCCAGCTAAGGCTATAAAATCAATTTGGTACTTTTCTAAATCATCCAATATGGATGTTGATTTATAAAAATCCGCTCGGTTGATAATTAAGGTAGGAATATTATTATCGTTCGCCATATCCAGCACCTTTGCCGTAGGCTTATTAGACACAATGAGTGCTACATTAATGGCCGTATTATCTCTAAAATGCGCTACAATTTTTTTAGCATTACTTCCTGTTCCTGATGCAAAAATGGCGATATTCTTCAATGATATTTTTTTATGTTTTTTACTGAAAAACGTAAAATTATTTCTTTTTTCTCAATAACGAACTAGAGAAGGCAAAAACCTCCCGACTTTGTTTAAGATTAAACCCTATCTTTATCCGCAAAAAAGAAAAACGGTATAATGACAGCAATAATTATTGATGACGTCCCACAAGCTAGGCAAACACTCCAACAAGATTTGGAAATATATTGCCCAGAAATAAGTATCATCGGTACCGCAGAAAGTGTGGTGAGTGGCGCAAAATTATTAAAAAAGGTACAGCCAGACATCGTCTTTTTAGATATTCAGATGAAAGATGGTAGCGGTTTTGATTTATTGGATGTAATACCAACTATTAATTTCCATGTCATCTTCACTACCGCTTCGGATGCCTTTGCCATTAAAGCTTTTCGCTATGCTGCGATTGACTATTTATTAAAACCTATAGACCCAGAAGAATTATTAGAAGCTATTGAAAAAGTAAAAAATACACCGAATGTAGTAGCCGAAAGTTTTGACCTTTTAAA
Source organism: uncultured Saprospiraceae bacterium (assembly GCA_937974625.1). Lineage (GTDB taxonomy): Bacteria > Bacteroidota > Bacteroidia > Chitinophagales > Saprospiraceae > JAFMDF01. Next base: position 4,025 of record CALJVJ010000075.1, on the reverse strand, counting down.
AACAACTATACAAGAAAAAGCAGCGCCAAAAAGATTAGCTTTGCACACCCAGGAAAAAATCCACATCGCAGAAATAACAGATATTATACGCTGTGAATCAAATGGAAATTATACGCAATTTTTCTTTTTAGGTAATGAAAAATTGTTAGTAACAAAAACTTTGAAAGAATTTGATAAGTTGTTATCAGAACAAAATTTTCTCCGTGTCCACCAATCTCATTTAGTGAATCCAAACCATGTCAAAGCTTTTTTGAAAATAGATGGTGGCTATTTAAAAATGGTAGATGGTTCTGAAGTTCCTGTTTCCTCTCGTAAGAAAGCGAAGGTACTGGAAGTGATTGGCGGTGTTTAGTTAACAGTTAAGTTTGAGAAAATAAAATTATTAAAAAAGAAAAATTATAAATAACCATAAATCGATATTCGGTATAAAGCAAAGAATAAACAGGAGCGTATTTGAAGAAATTCTTTCATAAATCTTAAAAGTTTTCATTTTGCTACCCTTTGCTCCGTGCCCTAAACCTTCGCTAAAAAATTAAAATAACCTGAATTAATGAATCAGCCGACCAACACTACCCTACCGGGCAACACTAGCTTGCCTAGTTCTCCAGAAGCACTCCAAGGTTTAATTGATGCAGATAAAGGAACTTACAAATACTCTGTTGAGGATTTCTTTAAAAACCCAGAAAAAACGGGCTATCAATTATCCCCTGACGGTCAGTACTTTTCTTTTTTAGCTCCTTTTGAAAGACGAATGAATATTTTTATTCAAAAGATTGGCGCAACTAGTGCTACTCAAATTACTCATGAAACCGATAGAAATATTGGGGGATATTTTTGGAAAGGTAATAATCGAATCGTCTATGTAAAAGATAGTGGAGGGGATGAAAACTTTAAGCTATTTGCAGTAGATAAGGATGGTAAAAATGCAAAAGACCTTACCCCTTTCGATAAAATTAAAATAGAACTGATTGACAATCTAAAGGACCAAGATGACGCCATCATCGTAGGAATGAACAAGAATAGTCCAATGCTTTTTGAGCCTTACCGAATCAATATACAATCGGGCGAATACCAACAAATTGCAACGAATAAAAACCCTGCGGAACCCATTACGCAATGGATAACAGACCACAACGGAAAATTGCGGATTGCTATTCAAATGGTCAATGGTATTAATCAAAAAATCATTTATCGAACTGATGAAGCAGCTGATTTCCAAGAAGTCTTTACTACTAATTTTAAAGTAAGCTTTCAGCCTTTATTTTTCGAATTTGACAATAAAGATGTGGTCTTTGTTTCCTCTAATATTGGCCGAGACAAAACAGTGATTGTGCGTTATGACATGGTCAAAAAAGAAGAGGTAGGTGAACCGCTTTTTGAACATCCCGAAGTTGATGTTTCCCAATTGATATATTCTAAAAAAAGAAAAGTCTTAACTGGTGTCGCTTATACTACTTGGAAAAAACAATTCCATTTCTTCGATAAAGAAAGAGGAGATTTACAAGAAAAATTAGAAAAACGACTAACAGGATACGAAGTTGCACTTACGAGTTCTAGTAGGGATGAGACAAAGTACATGATTCGAACTTATAGCGACAAGTCACTAGGGGCTTACTATTTTTATAATAATGAAACAGACCAGTTAGATAAAATCGTCGAAGTTGGACCTTGGATAGATGAGCAAGATATGGCATCTATGAAGCCTATCCAATATAAGTCTAGGGATGGCTTAACCATTCATGGTTATTTATCGCAACCAGTTGGTAAAGAAGAGGAAAGGTTGCCAACAGTCATACTTCCGCATGGTGGGCCTTGGCATCGAGATGGTTGGGGATATCATCCAGAGGTATTATTATTGACCAACAGAGGATATGCTGTTTTACAAGTCAATTTTAGAGGCAGTACTGGCTATGGCCGGTACTTTTGGGAAAAGGGCTTTAAGCAATGGGGACAAAATATGCAACACGATATCACAGATGGTGTGCAATGGTTGATAGACGAAGGTATTACGGACGCTAAACGAATTGCTATTTATGGAGGTAGTTATGGAGGCTATGCTACTTTAGCTGGCATTACTTTCACACCAGATTTATATACTTGTGCCATAGATTATGTAGGCGTTTCCAATTTATTTACTTTTATGAATACCATTCCTCCTTACTGGAAACCTTATTTAGAGACTTTATATGAAATGGTTGGACATCCAGAAACGGATAAAGAAATGATGACCGCTAATTCTCCTGCCTTACATGTCGACAAAATTAAAGTCCCGCTATTTGTCGTTCAAGGTGCTAATGACCCTAGAGTAAATATCGATGAAGCAGACCAAATTGTTGCATCTTTAAGAAATAGAGGAATCGAAGTGCCTTATATGGTAAAGTATGATGAAGGTCATGGTTTCCAAAATGAAGAAAATCGCTTTGAATTTTATAAAGCGATGACTGGCTTTTTATTTACACATCTGAAATAAGTAAAAAGCTTAGACAAAATAACTTAAAAGCCTTTGTAAGTAGCACTTAATAGCTATTTGCAAAGGCTTTTTTGTTGAAGCTAAACAAAAAATAACGGAATTACACCAAATTTACATTTTTTTCAGAAAAAATTGAAAGTTTATTTTAAGCTCAATTACATGCACAAATAACTGACAATCAATTATTTATTATCAAATCAATGGCTAAGTGAATTAACTCTATCGAAAATTATGGTAAGAAATGTTTAACAAAATTTGGTATTTTGTTTAACATTATCGTACCTTTGGTTCAACAAAATAATTAAAATCACCAAAACTGTTTAATTATGACTTCCATTGATTTTGATAATAACTTTGACAAAATGACTCCTGTGCTTAACTCTTTTGCTTACAACTTGACCAAAAGCATGGAAGACGCAAAAGATTTATATCAGGAAACTGCGTTCAGAGCGATGACTAATAAAGATAAATTTCGTCCGGGTACTAATTTCAAAGCTTGGTTGTTCACGATTATGAAAAATATCTTTATCAATAACTATCGCAAGAAAGTTAAAGCCAATACGATTATGGATTCTACTGATAACAACTATTATATTAATTCTGGAAAGAATGCTATTTCTAATAAAGCAGGGTCCAATATTATGGTAGATGAAATCAAAGGAATGATTAGTGGATTGGATGAAAGTATTAAAGTACCTTTTATGATGCATTACTCTGGTTATAAGTACCAAGAGATTGCAAATGACTTGGAATTGCCACTAGGCACTGTGAAAAGTAGAATTTTCTTCGCTAGAAAAGAATTAAAAGATTTAATCAGTAAACGATATGATAACGTGGCAGAATTACGCCAAACAGCATAAAGAAAATGTAAATAAGCCCCCCCTTAGGCGATAAGATGAATAATCTTATCGCCTTTTTTATTTTCTGAAACAAAAGAACTAGTGCAGTAGGCAGTTGATTTATCTCTTTAATAATCAATTGAATAAAAGCAAAAAAACTGTCCGCTATTTCAGATTTTAGAGCGTTGGAAATAACTTAAAATCTTAAAAAATTACTACTTTGCAAAAATGAAAGAATCTGCTAAGCAAAAATTTTTCACTAAAAATCTATTAAATTGGTTTGACAAAAACGACCGCCCTCTGCCCTGGAAAGGAGAAAAAAACCCTTATTACATTTGGTTATCAGAAATTATTCTTCAACAAACCCAAGTAAGCAGATGAATAGAATACTTTAACAAAATTATTAAAGCCTTCCCAACAGTTTGAGATCTAGCTTCAACTCCTTACGAAGAATTCTTTGAATACTATAGTTGACTCGGGTATTATTCAAGAGCCAGAAATATGCTCAAAACAGCTATTATAGTATCAGAAGAATATGATTGAATCTTCCCTGAAGAAACTTCTGACTTATTAAATCTTCCATGAATCTGACCATATACAGCTGAAGCAATTAGAGCTTTTGCTTATGAAAAGACTACTCTTAGTTTTGATACAAATTTGCATAAAGTTTTTTCAAGATATTATTATTGAAACAAGTTTCATACACTGACAAAGAG
>CALJVJ010000074.1 GCA_937974625.1 uncultured Saprospiraceae bacterium | reverse complement strand
GGCGGGATTATTAATCGGGGGGATGTTACCTTTCGTTTTCTCAGCTATGTCAATGGGCGCTGTAGGGCGTGCGGCAATGGATATGATTCAAGAAGTAAGAAGACAATTCAAAGATATTCCTGAATTGAAAGCTGCTTTAGCAATGATGAAAAAGAATGATGGAAAAGATATGAAGGATTGGAGTACAGCTGATCGTGCAGTATTTGATGCAGCAGATGGAAAAGCAGAATATAGCAAATGTGTTAAAATCTCTACAGATGCATCTATTCGGGAAATGGTTTTACCTGGTTTAGTAGCGGTTATTTCTCCAGTTATCATCGGTTTCGGTGGTGGTGCGGAGATGTTAGGTGGTTTATTAGCAGGTGTAACCGTTTGTGGGGTATTGATGGCTATCTTCCAATCTAATGCAGGTGGTGCTTGGGATAACGCTAAGAAGATGTTTGAAGAAGGGGTGACTATTCAAGGAGAGAAGCATTACAAAGGTTCTGAAGCGCACAAAGCAGCAGTAGTTGGTGATACTGTAGGTGATCCATTTAAGGATACTTCTGGACCATCGTTGAACATCTTATTGAAGTTGATGTCTGTGGTTGCTTTGGTAATTGCACCTTTCTTGTAAAAACTATAGTGATTGGTGATTAGTCGCCAACCTTAAGAATAAATATGGGACGTTCGTAATGAACGTTATTTTGTTAGAAAAGCCTCATCGTTGCGATACGATGGGGCTTTTTATTTCTATAATATACTTGATGGACGTAAATATTAGTTTGGTCTCCCAATAACTTAATATTTGGTCTAATTTTAGAGTTGCTAAGAATAGCAGCGACTAAATCTATTTAACGAGTTAATCATATTTTTTTGAATAACGTATTCAAACATGGGCTTTCTTATTTACTTGACCTAGGGTTAACTAATGGACTATCTCCACTAAACACTATAAGGTTTAGGGTCATTAATCTCATTAATTATATCATTTTTATAGGTGCCTTCCTACTTTTGGTGTATCGAATTTATATTCTTGATTTTCTCTCTATCGCCATTAATAGCTCACTGATGTCATTGATGTTGGTTAATATTTATTTTTGTAAAAAATCGAGACATCATTTAGCTATTAACTTAACTTCTATCTACCTCCTCGCATTGGCTATCAATTTGTGCCAGTCAGAGTTATTTATTTCAGGGGTCGTATATCTCTCTATACTTCCCATGGCATTCGCCTTATTATACTCAGAACCATTAAGCAAACATATATACTATCTTGTATGCACTTTCACGTTTACCTATTTCTGTTATGAGTTAAAAATAGAAGGCTCTATTATCTTCACTTATTATCTTGTTACTTTTGGTTTCTATACTGCTTTTTCAAAATTTTTTAAACTAGCAGAACAAAAACAACAAGAATTAGAAGAAGCAATTTCAAAACTTGAAACCAAGAACAGTGAGCTACAACAATTCAATCACATTACCTCCCATGACCTTCAGGAGCCTCTAGGTACCATAAGCAATTTTAGTCAAATATTAACGGATAAGTATCAACACACTTTAGATGATGTGGGCCGAACGAGTATAGAACATATTCAAAATGCTAGCAATCGAATGAGTTCGCTCATTAAGGGATTATTGGATTATTCGCTCATTGGCAATTCTGGAACTCACGAACCATTAGTCGTTGCGGAACTTATTAAAAATATCAAACAGCCCCTTAAATCAACCTTAGCTTCAACGAAAACTATAATAATGGTTGATGATATACCTATTATTTTTGGCCATAAAACGGAGCTTCAAATACTATTTCAGCATTTAATCACCAATGCAATTAAATTTAGATTACCTGATACCCAACCTATAATTAGAATTTCTGTACGCGAAAAAGGTGCTTTTTGGCAATTCCATGTCAGAGACAATGGGATAGGAATTGAAGATGCGTATTTATCCAAGATATTTGATATGTTTCAAAGACTACATTCAAGAGACAAATATGAAGGAAATGGTATTGGTTTGTCTCATTGCAAAAAAATTGTTCATTTGCATGGCGGCAAAATTTGGGTGAAGTCTACTCCCCAGCACGGAAGTACTTTTTATTTTACTATTCAAAGAAAGATAATTCTAAATTCATCGGGTAGGTTTAAGGAGTATTTATAAGGTATTGTCTTAAAAATTTTGACTTTTACCCCTCCGTTAATACCTTTAGCCTTATAAAAAAGTTCTTCCTTACCCTTATTCTGTTAATCTTATTATTCACCACTTATCTACTTTTCAAGATTTTTACTTTCAGCTCAGCTCTAATCAATTACAAGCTCCTGCCATTTAGTAAGCTTAAAACCAAAATCTGACTACTTCTTAAATGATGATAGGTTTAGTCTATTTTTGCAGTTCTAATAGATTTTTAATAATATGGAAATATGAACGAAAATAATATCCCGCCAAAAATAAAATGGCTAGACACCGTATCGGCTTTCTTGGACAATCAATTTAGAATTCCAGGCACGCAAACCCGATTTGGTTTAGATTTCTTAGTTGGTCTAATCCCAGGTGCAGGAGATATGATAAGTTTTGGTGTTTCTGGTGTTTTAGTCTTAACGATGGCGCGTTATGGCGCAAGTGGGCGAGTCATTCTTCAAATGCTTTGGAATATTTTTTTAGATACAGTAGTTGGTGCCATACCTATTTTAGGAGATATTTTTGATTTGTATTATAAATCTAATCGAAGAAACTTCAATTTATTACGGGAGCATTATGAAGAGGGAGCTTATACTGGCAATGGTAAGTGGGTAGTGTTAATCGTACTGATTATATTAATAGCAATGTTTGTTGGTTTAATCTGGTTAATCGCTAAATTAGTTGCTTTCTCTTGGTCTAATTTTTTCGCATTAATTGGATAACCCAACCAAAGCAGTAACTAGTCCCGTCTTTATAAAAAAGAGTACTTATGATAAATTTTTCAGCGACTAAATCCATTTGGTTCCTACTAGTAAGTTGTATTTTCTATTTAGTAATGGCTTGTCAGCCAAAAGAAACATTGACGCCGAGTCCAGAATTTCTATTTGGCAAATGGCTAGAAAAAGAATCAGAAGAAATCATTCAATTCGGAGGTACCAATCACATTTTTGAATTTACCAATGAGGCTTTCTTTTTAGAAAGAAGGTATTGGACAGACGCCATCGACCCAAACAATGAGTGTTTGAACGGACATACCGCTTATTTTACAGGTACTTATGAGTTAGAAGGTAGTTATCTATTGATAGACGGGCAATCCGCCAATATGGATTTTAAAGTAAGCTCACCTGAGTGTAATCGGGATGCAATTTATAGAGACACATTTGAATTTAAACAAGAAGGAGAGCAAGTATTAATTTTGAATCCAGAAAAAGAAGTTTATAATCAAATCCGATTAGAAAAAGAGTAATTATACCAACCCCAAACAGCAGGCAAAGCAAAACCTATTGCATTTAAAGTGCCATGTACTGCATACATCCAAGGAATAGACAATGCGGGTATTAAATAGACGTGTCTCCAACCGTAACAAAAAGCCAAGGCCATCCCAATCATCAAGGCCAAACCTGCGATAAACCATAATTTACCATAACTGGTCGCTCGATTTTCCCAACCTAAGCGACAATGTAATAAACCCGTTGTAAAGCCACCTAAAACCATCACTGCTACAGCGACTATTTCTATCCATGCAGGTAAATCCAAATGGGTCGTCGTAATCCCCGTAGCGACTAAAGGAATGCCCAAAATAACGCTCCACCCTATTAATCCACTCCATTTGGTAGTTATATTTTTCAAAGCAAAAGCTGCAATAGTGGGTAATAAAAAACCAGCATAATGAAAATGAGCAACCGTCAATAAAACAATTGTTCCATCAAAATCTAATGGTCGAAATCCTAAACGGTCAGCAAAGGCCCAAGCAGCACCAATCGGTAAAAATAAATAAGCTGCCAATTGGCAAAGATGGTGGATTTCTACACTCTTACTAATCCGCCAATCTTTTAGTTTTTGTACGGCTAAAACAGTTGTTATTAAAAGCCAAGGTAAAGAAAGTGCCGCTGCCCAAAAAGAAGGTGTTAAATAAAAAGCTATCGCTAAAATCACACTTGTCGGGACGCCTAAATAGTCAATCCATTCAGGTGTATCCAATAACTGCCAAGTCAAAGGAATTAACCAAAGAGGCGCTGCCAAAATTAAAATTTGTACGTATGTTAGGTTAAAAGTAGACTCAGGAAAACTTAATAAACTAAAGCCTAGCCAAACAACAAACCCTATCAAAATAGATATATTTTCACTCTTTAGCATAGTCATTTTTTTGCTTCTTCGACAATTTTTTGCATCGTCGCCTTAGAATCTTTAACAAACCTTCTTTGAAAAAAACGAGCAATCGGATAAGCCAATCTAGCTAACCAAAATCGAGGCGTAGAAAAAGCTTTGATATGATAAGACACTACCCCGTCGGTATCTCTTTCTATCCAAAAAACTTCTTCTCCTGTTTCTATGTGTCCTGGTAAAGTGCCATAGGCAAATCCGAAGCGATTCGATTCATCAAAAGCATAGACAATTTTAGCACTGTTCCGCCACCAAATACCGAATAATCGAAATAGTACGACCACGACCTCCCCTTCTTTTAAAGCGGTCGTATTCGGATATATTTTAGTCCAAGGTAAGGGAAAATGTTGCCAATTTTTGAGTGCGTTTTTTGCTTTTTGCCAGACTACCTCTCCTTTTCCAATAATCGCCTGATTATAATCATTATCGTAATGAGCAAATTGCGCGTTCGTTTTAGTTGCACCAACTTCTGGATAAGTGTATGTTTTAGGCAATTCTTTTTTTAAGAAATTGTCTAATACTAGATGGTCTGGAAAGAAAATTGAAGCTCGCATACTCGTTCATTTAATATAATAACGGAAATTAAATTCATTTTGTTCAGAAAAAATTGAAAGTTCATTCGACTACGTGCATTTGCTTTCTTTTTAGTCTTTATGAAAACATCTTATTTTATGGGCAAAAAAAGTATCTTTAAGGGTACTCTAAACCAAAAATTATAATAGCTATGAAAATTTTCCTTATACTACTCTTACAATTTTCCTTTGGACATATCTTTAGTCAAAACGACACTTGTAGTGTACAAATTTCATTAGATACTACTGTCATTCCTCGGCAATTAGTCACTACCGTTACTGGTACTCCTCCCTTTCTTTATGCATGGAATAATACAAGGCAAACAGATAAAATCGTTTTAAATCAATCAGGTAATTATAATGTGACGGTTACTGATGCAAAAGGTTGTATCAGCACTACTGAATTTAATTATGACCAATGCAACGTAACTATAGTAGAAGATACTACGGACAATGGTATCGTGCTACGTGCGGAAGTAATAGGCACACCGCCTTTCCAATATTTCTGGGGAGATGATACTCGCATCGAAACTGTTATCCCAAATGGTACCGGAAATTATGTAGTTACCATAACAGATGGAACTGGTTGTAATGCTGCCGTAGAATATGAGTATACTGACCACGATTCTACTAATCAACTCATTGAAGGACGTATTAGAAATAGAGGAAATAATCGAGACATTCTTTTTGAAGGAACGGTTTTCTTATATCAAAAATTCTCAGCATTACAATACGAATTAGTAGATAGTATCGGCTTCGGGTCAGCGGGAGAATGGTCACCTTTTTCTTTCGGTGAGGTAAATGCTGGCACCTATATTCTTCAGGCAGTATTACATCCCAGTTCAGATGGATTTGAAGAGTTCTTGCCTACCTATTATGGCCCAACCACTCAATGGCAAAATGCTCGATTAGTGCATATTCCTTATAGTGGGACCCGTTCTGCGGATATGGGTATGTCCAGCAAAAAATTAGTAGAAGGCAATGGCTTCATTAGTGGTACATTGGCAGAAAAAAATAATTTTCAAGCACAAGTAGATAGTAGAAATCAAGGAAGTTTATCTGGTTATACTATTTTGTTATTAGATGAAATGGGCCGAGCTATAAATAGTACAATTACCGATGAATTAGGTAATTTCCATTTCCAAAATTTGGCTTTGGAGAACTATAAGCTTTTGGTAGAAAAGACAGGCTATACTTCTGAGGAAATTCTAGTTGACTTAAAGACAAACATCCCCTCTATTAATAATCTTCAGTTTATTGTAGATGAATCAAAGAAATTAATCTTTGGCCAATTATTAACTGCTACTACAGAAAAAGTCATTACTCCAATAAAAGTATTTCCAAATCCAATCTCTTCTTCTCTTTTTATAGAGAGTACAGATGAAATCAGGTTAGTGCAAATATTTGATAGTTTCGGTCATAAAATAGATGTAAAAAGGGATAATCAAAAAGTAGATTTATCCCTTCTTAATAAAGGCATGTATTTTATTAATATCCAAACTAACAATGGTCAAGTATTTTTAGAAAAAATAATAAAAAATTAGTATCAAACAAGTACATTTGCGCTATGTTTAGCCAATTCAACGACCGCCAAAGTTTATCTGCTATTTTATTAGTTGCCTACTTCCTTTTTATTCTATTCCTAGTTTTCAAAAGTCAAAAAGACGAAAACAGTGAAGACTACTTTTTAGCGGGTAGAAAAATGCCTTTCTGGGCTTTATCCATCACTTTCATAGCCTCTTGGTGGGGCGGTGGTTCGGCGGTAGACTTGATTGACCAAGCCTTTAACAATGGCATCAGTTCCTTTTGGATTTATGGAATGCCTGTTTTGTTTTCTACTTTCCTTATGTTCCTTTTTGCCAAAGGTATTCGTAAAATTGGAACGATTAGTCAACCGCAATTAATGGCGGCTAGATATAATGAGTCATCTGCCAATTTACTATCTATTTTGATATTGATTTTCATGGTAATTGGCAGTGCGGTCCAAGTGATTGTAATCGGTCGATTCTTTAGCACTTTCTTTGTCATTAGCTATGAAATGGCTGCTATTATAGGCACGTTGATAGTCGTCGCTTATTCTGTCTTTGGTGGATTTAAAGGGGTTGTAATTACTGATATTTTACAGTTTGTCTTTCTATTAATTGCTGCGATAACGCTCTTCATTTATGCGTATAATGGCGCAGGTGGATTTAGTGGTTTGACCACAATTGTTGAGCAAAAAGACCTACCCAATTTCTTCGATTTCACCCATGATATTTCTCAGAACATGGCTTATATCATCACCTTTGGTGCAGCGTGGATGATACAAGCAAATATCTGGCAACGGATATCTGCGACTCGGACACCCGTAGACGCTAAAAAAATGATGGTGATGAGTTTTCTGGCCTTTCTACCACTCTATTTATTAGTTACGTTGACGGGCATGCTAAGCAGAGGATTGTATGAAACTGTACCAGAAGGAGGCATTGCTGCCGCCATGATTTTTGAACATATGCCAACTGTACTCTCTGCGATTATTTTTGTGGGTATTTGCTCTGCTATTATGTCTACCATGGATTCGCTAATAAACACAGGTTCCTTAGTATTGACCGTTGATTTATATCAGAAAAAAAATCCAACTACGACAGGAAAGCAGATGGTGAAAATCGGTAGGTATGCAACGTTATTAGTCGCACTACTGAGTTTATTTATTGGTATCAATATCAACTCTATTCTGACCGTTGCTTGGATTGGGTCTGATTTTCTGGCGACGGGTGCTTTTGTTCCTTTAGTGATGGGTTTTATTTGGAAAAGAGGTACTTCACCAGGAGCTATGGCTTCTATGGTTTTTGGTATTTTATTTTCTTCTTTTAATCTATTAGCCGCTTTTGATATTGGTATTGCTGTTCCTTGGGAAATTGCTTCTACTCAACAGGCAATGACGGGTATGTTTGTCTCCTTTGTACTTTATATCGTCGTGAGTTTATTAACTACCCCTTCTGAAAAAGGAATGGATTTTATTCAAAAAGCAGGAATGATTGAAAAAAATTGATACCCTCACCCAACCATTTTAATTTTATTACCGTCTATCCATAAAAATCCCACAATCACCCGACTGTATTTAATAACAATACAACAAATGCCCAAGAACTATCCTAAAATTAAATAGTAATGGACGAAATGGTAGTCATTGAAAAATGGCTGCCATTTTTTAAGTATAATCAAAGTGGTTTTATGTATTTTTGAGTTCATCCAAAATACTAAACTGTATTGAATGGCTAATCTGAATACCACTCCACCTTTTTGGGAAAATCCAACAGTTTTTAATATCAATCAGGAAGTGCCACATGTTCCTGTAGTGCCTTTTCCAGATATAGAAAGTTTTTTAACAAAAGAAGCTAAAGATTCTCCTTTTTATCAATCACTAAATGGGGCATGGAAATTCCATTGGGTCAACAAGCCCGCTGACCGTCCTGTAGATTTTTATAAAGCAGATTTTGATACCACTCATTGGAAGGAAATAGAAGTACCCGCCCATTGGGAATTAAATGGATATGGATATCCCATTTATGTCAACGACCGCTACCCTTTCCACAAAAATCCACCTTTTATACCGCACGATTTTAATCCTGTTGGGTCTTATATCAAAGAGTTTGAGATTTCAGGGGATTGGGATAATCGAGAAATCTATATTCAATTTGGTGGCGTCAAATCGGCTAGTTATTATTGGATAAACGGAGATTTTTTAGGCTATAATCAGGATTCTAAAACACCCGTCGAATTTAATATTACCAATTTTCTAAAAAAAGGAAAAAACACCATTGCAGTAGAAGTCTATCGTTGGTCAGATGGGTCGTATATTGAATGCCAAGATTTTTGGCGAATGAGTGGGATGACAAGGGATGTTTTCTTGTGGAGTACGCCCAAGACTTATATTCGAGATTATTTTGTACAGGCAGACTTGGTAGATGATTATGAGAATGGATTGCTTTCGGTAGAGGTAGAATTGAGTAAAAATTCAATAAATGGGTCGATTGAGTGTATGTTATCAGCAATACAACATCCTCCTTTTGACACAACATTTTCTTCCCCGAAGAAAGCTCTGCGCCTTCAAAGGGGGAACGAGTCTGTGCAAAAAGAAATTCCTTTCAATCCTACAGCATCGACTAAAATTCATTTTCAACAACAAATAAAAAATCCTAAAAAATGGACTGCCGAAACACCTGATTTATATCAACTCACTCTGACAATAAAAGATGAAAGCGGCAAAATAATAGGTGTAACAGGTTGTAAAATTGGTTTTAGAAAAATAGAAATCAAAAAGGCACAATTACACATCAATGGCACGCCGATTACCATCAAAGGTGTCAATCGGCACGAACACGATGAAATCAATGGACAAATAGTAACCGAAGAAAGCATGATACTGGACATTCAATTGATGAAGCAGTATAACTTCAATGCCGTCCGATGCAGTCATTATCCCAATGCCGCCCGTTGGTACGAACTCTGCGACGAATATGGCTTATATGTGGTAGATGAAGCAAATATTGAATCCCACGGTATTGGCAAAGTAACTTTTGACTATGATAATACCGTTGA
>CALJVJ010000073.1 GCA_937974625.1 uncultured Saprospiraceae bacterium | reverse complement strand
GTATCTCCACGCCAAGGTAGCGGGCGGTATTTTTCCTTATAAGTAAGGATAACTTTTTTACCTCTAAGTTGGTCCATTTTTTCAAAAACAGCTTTGTCTGTAACTGAAAATTCCCAGACATTCCCAATATTCGCATCATTCCCATTTCCAGTCATGGTCAACCCACCCAGACTAACCTGTCCTTCGTAGGTTTTGAAAACGACCCCTTTTTCAGAAATTTTAATGAGTTCACCAGCTCTACTACCGACGCTATAATTCATGTTAGCAAAAATGAGGTAACCTATTCCAGCTAGAACTCCTAAAATAACGACTGACCAAATCAATTTTCTAAAAAAGCTACTAACAGCTTTTTTACCAGTTTGAACTCCTTTACTGATGCTTTGTTTGGTTTCAGAGATATCCGTCTGAATTTCTTTTTTCTTATCTTCATAAGCCTTACCGATGGCTTCTTTTTTATTGTCGAAATTGTCTTTTAATGAGGACATAATTTTTTTTTGTGTAAAATGATGAATAAGCGATTCCGAAGGATGAACGAACAATAAAAGTCCAAGAGAACTATTATTGAGAAGAGAACCGCAAAGCGGTTGGGACAGCCTTTTATGAATCTTCAAGCGAATGAACCGCAAAAGCGGTCGGGATGCCAAATTCTAATAGTTTAAATTCAAACAGCTTCTTAAAAAAAGCTTATCTATTCTTTGATTTTAGAGAACCAAGCCTTAAAATTAGGGAAATCTTCAGAAAGAATGAAAATATCCTTTAGTTCTGATTAATATATGAGACGTTTTATTCTTTGAAAGTAACTGTAAATCAATGGCTAAATTCTAAAAATACGCCATAATTTTATTAAAAATTAACAATTTTTATAAAATTTTTTAAGTCTTTTTTGAGTTAATTTTCTTGTAATGACTTTATTGCCATCCAACAAGTAAACAAATCAGAATAAAAACTCTGCGTTTATTCTGCAAAAAACTACGTCTACATCAGTATTTCTTTGTAAATTTCGACCATTAGAAGGAAAAAATTAATAAATTCCCTCGCGGAATGATTTTTCATACCATTCTGTATATTCTACGCTAGCTTAATAAACAAACAAAATTCAGTAATTATAACTTGGTTGCCCAATTTCTAAGTCTAAAAAATTGGACTTCAATCTGTTAATACGAGAAAATATTCACCCTTGAAAAATTTGATTCCATATTTCATTCAGCATCAATTTGAGCAGAAAAAAAGCCACGGGTATTTTTCAGCCTACACGATGTTTATTGATTTGTCAGGTTTTACGCCATTGACGGAATCATTAATGGAACGCGGCAACGAAGGGGCCGAAGAACTCTCCATTATCCTCAATCAAGTATTTGAGCCGATGGTGAGTTTGGTTTATCGTAAGCATGGGTTTATTCCTTATTTTGCTGGAGATGCTTTTACAGCTATCTTTCCAAAAAAAGACGTCCGTCATCCCTGGGAAATTATACTCACCGCACAAGCATTAAGAGATTTATTTGATGAAAAAGAAGTTTGGGAAACGCGTTATGGGACCTTTGATATCCGTATCAAAATAGGTTTAGCATGTGGTAAAGTGGAGTGGGGGATTGTTGGAGATAAAGCGCATAAGTCCTTTTATTTTAGAGGAGATGCGATTGATGCCTGTGCCTATAGTGAGCATTTTGCGAATGAACAAGAAATAATACTATCTAAAAACCTACACCAAGAATTAGCCAGCTCGAATGGTCATTTTGAGGTTTTAAATGAAGACGTTTTCAAATTAGTAAAAGATTTTGGACCAGATAAAAGTATTAATTATCCTAAAGCAGTACAAAAGAAGCTGTCCGTTAAAGTAGCTCAAAGTTTTTTATTGGATTCTGTTATTCGCTTTAACCAGCAAGGGGAGTTTAGGTCCGTTATTACGGTATTTATTTCTTTTGAAGGAGCCGATGACCATAAAGTATTAAATAGTTTTGTGAGTTCGGTGGTGAATGAATTTTATAAATTTTCTGGATATTTCAAAGAAGTAGATTTTGGAGATAAGGGCGGCGTAATGGTTGGTTTTTTTGGTGCACCGGTTAGTTTTGAAAATAATGGAGAGCGAGCGCTAGAATTAGTCAGCGAAATTCAAAGAGCAGTAAATGGACTTAAAAAGAAATCGGAATTACGGTATCGGATAGGTATTACCTCAGGAGTTGCCTATGCGGGAATTGTTGGCGGAAACGAACGTTGTCAATATGCAGTGGTCGGTAATCGAGTCAATTTGGCAGCACGACTAATGATGAATGCCGATTGGGGAGAAATTTTAGTGGATAAAGAAATCCAAAAAAGTAGAAACTTCCGCTTTAAGCACAAAGGAGATATTTCCTATAAGGGCATTATGCGAGATGTCCCTACTTATGTATTGAAAGGACGAAATATAAGTGAAGAACCTGTTTTTTCAGGTAAAATAGTAGGTCGAGATAGCGAATTACGAGAATTAAAACGATTTACAAAAAAGGTATTCAAAGAGGAACGACTAGGTTTAGCTTATGTTTATGGGGAGGCAGGAATAGGAAAGAGTCGGATATCTTTTGAATTAAAAAAGTATTTTCAAAAGAAAGGAATAGCTTCCTGGTTTTCTTGTCAGGCAGACCAGATTTTGCGGAAGCCTTTTAACCCTTTTGTTTTCTTTTTAAAGAATTATTTTGAGCAATCGCCCGAAAATTCTAAGATTGACAATCAAACCGCTTTTGAACGTAGATTTCAATGGTTGCTGAATGATATTGGCAGGATTAAGCATCCAGAAGCAAATGAAATATACCTAGAAATTTCGAGAACAAGGTCCATATTAGCAGCTCAAATAGGCATTCGTTATCCTGATTCCCTTTGGGAACAATTGGATGCTAAAGGGCGGTATCAAAATAGAATAATTGCCATCATTACTATTTTTAAGGCAGAGGCATTGATTCGACCTGTGGTCATAGAAATGGAAGATGGACATTGGTTTGATGATAGTTCGCAGGAGTTAATCAGAGAGACGGTCCGTCAATTGAAAGAGGTACCAGTTACCCTTTTAGTTACCTCTCGATATAAAGACGATGGAACTAAACCATTATTAGCACCAAAGGAATTACTCAAAGAGCAAAATATTGCCACGGTAGATTTTGATTTAAAATTTTTACAACCAGATGCCCTAAAAGCGTTTGTCATCAATCGCTTAAAGGGAGAGATTGACAAAGAATTTTCAGATTTGTTGATACGTTCAACAAATGGGAATCCTTTTTATGCAGAGCAAATTTTAGAGTATTTTTCAGAGAGTGGTTTATTAGAACTAGAAAATGGCGTTTGGCATATCCGAGATAAAAGTATCAAAGTATCTTCTTCCATCAATTCGGTATTGATGGCACGGATAGACCGTTTATCAGCGTTGGTCAAAGAAACGGTCAAAGCCGCAGCGGTGATAGGGCGAGAGTTTGAGTTGCCTGTACTGACAGAAGTTATGCGCTCTCAACACCTCTTTGATGACGATGATTCGACAAATACTTTGGCGATTTTAAAAGAACAAATAAAAACAGCAGAGCAAGGACAGATTTGGCGAGCAATGAACGAATTGCGTTATATTTTCAAGCATTCCTTGCTAAGAGAAGCGGTCTATGAAATGCAGTTGCGGACCCGTCTGCGAGAATTACACTTTTTGATAGCCAAAGCCATTGAAAAAGTATACGCAGAAAATTTACCAGAGAAATATTTGGATTTATCCTTTCATTACGAACATGCTGATGCAAAGAGCAAGCATAACGAATATACTAGAAAAGCGGCGGATTATGCTCGCAAAAATTTCCAAAATAAACAAGCCCTTTCCTTATATGATAAGCTAATAATCAATTTAGGAAATGATGAAGATGGGGATTTAGAGCTCGTTCGAGCATTATTAAAAAAAGCAGCAATATTAGAATTGATTGGGGAGTGGAAAGAGTGTGAGAAGGTATTAAAACAAACGATAGGATTAGCACCTGCATTGGATAATCCTGCCCGAGCAGGACAAGCGCATAACAGTTATGGAAATCTATTGATGTTGAAAGGGCAGTATGACAATGCCCGAAATCATTTGGAAAAAGCCATTCAAGTTTTTGAGAAAGTGGATGATGGTTATGGTATTTTTAAAGTGTATGGTAATTTAGGAAACCTATATTTCCGACAAGGGCATTATAAAAAAGCAGAAGAATATTTTATTAAAAGTATTCGGCACAGTGAGCAGTACGACTACACAGCTGCGAATGCCCAAATAGTAGCGAATCTGGGACTAACCTACATGAACGAAGGAAATTATGAGGAAGGAATTCGTTGGCAACAGTCTCAACTAGAAGTTTGTAAGAAAGCAAAGGACAAACAAGGGATGGCAACGCTCTATACGAACATGGGGATTGTCTATTTTGAACAAGGGGATTATGATGCTGCTTTGAAATGTTATACAGAAGGATTGGCGCTAAGTCAAGAATTAGGAAACAAACAATTGACCGCTATTGCCACGGGATGTATCGGGAGTGTGTACGAACGCAAAGGGGATTATGAGCAAGCAATGCACCATTTTGAAAAAGATTTGGAGTTGGTAGAAGAATTAGGGGATAAACAAGGTATAGCAATTACTTTGGGATTGATTGGAGATTTGCATACGGTAAAAGGTGAATTTGATAAGGCCATTCAATTTTTAGAACGTCAGCTAGCTTTATGTAGAGAATTGAGTTATCAAAAAGGGATTGCCAAAGCGGTGAATACCCTAGGCGATATTTATTATTACAAAGACCAATTTGAGATTTCGGTCAACTATTATGATTTAGCCATTGAGGTAACTCGCCAAATTAATAATCGACTGGTTTTGGGTAGTAGCTTAATAGAAAAAGGGAAGCCATTAGTCGCACAAGGTAAAATCAAGGAAGCCAAAGATGCCCAAAAAGAAGCTTTACAACTGGCAGAAGAACTGGGTAATCCAGACTTGGTTTTTGATGCCAAAATCTTAGGTGCCAAAGTAGCATATTCAGAAGGTAACTTAGATATGGCAACGGAAATATTAGAGCATTTATTAAAGCTTGAACCAAGTGAAAAAGAAAAAGCAGATATTTATTACGAACTTTACAAAGTATCAGGTCAAGCTGAAAAACATAGACAACATGCATTAAGTTTATATCAAAAACTGTACAGCGAAACGCCACAGTTTTTGTTTAGAAAACGAATGCAGCAATTAATTTTGAGAAAATAGATTTTGACACTTTCCCAGCAGACTTTTTCACGAACCAATCATTCCAACCTAAAATGCAACATTCTAACATGGTCATTTTTTTGCTTTCCCTACTATGCAGCTTTTTCATCGGCTGTGAGACACAAAATAATTCAACTTCTAAAGAACCAACTTTAAAATCTACCGTTATTTCTGATATGGAAGAAGATACCGCAACAACGGAAATGGATATTCAATTAGACTTAGCACCAGATAATAGTTTTCCTTATCAGTTAGATAAGCCTGTAGAAGCATTTGAATTGCCCAATAAACTTAGAGAAATTTCGGGTTTGGGGATAGATAGGACGGGCAATTATCTTTATGCCATACAAGATGAAGAAGGAAAAATATTTATGATTAATACGACTACTGGAGAAGTAGAAAAAGAGGAAAAGTTTCATAAAGAAGGGGATTATGAAGGGGTAGAATTTGTGGATGGTCGAGTGTTTGCGATTAAAAGTTCAGGGACGCTTTATGAGGTGACCAACTTTGGCGCAACAAATCAAGAGGTGACTAAGCACAAGTTTGATTTTAGTAAAAATAGCGACATAGAAGGATTAGGGTATGATGCACAAGAACAACGGTTGTTAATTAGTTGCAAGGGAAAAGTAGGAAAAGGGGACGATTTTGATTTTAAAAAAGGTATTTTTAGCTTAAGTTTGGATTCGATGGAGATGAGTAAAGAGCCTGTTTATACCATAAGTGTAGAGGCCGTTAAACATTTCTTGGAAGTACATAGTACGTTGGAAAAAATTGATAAGTTAGTCAAGTTATTCCAACCAGGGGAAGAGTTTATTTTCGGGCCATCAGGTTTAGCGGTACACCCCAAAACTGGAGATATTTATATTACGTCTTCTGTTGGTAAATTATTAGTTGTCATGCAGCGAGATGGACATATCAAGCACATGGTTAAGTTGAAAAAGAAGTTGCACGAACAACCAGAAGGCATTGTATTTGCTCAAGATGGTACGCTGTATATTTCTAATGAAGGAAAAAGTGGAAAAGGGAAGATTTATAAATTTGCTTATCAAGAGGTAAGCGAATAACATATTCTATAAAATTTTCCACGTATATTTGCAGCCTAACTGCTACAACCATAGTATACAGTACAGTTATTATTAAAAAACAATCATTTCAATATAATGAGTTTAGTAGAATTAAGAGTACCAGCTATTGGTGAATCCATTACAGAAGTTACTTTATCTCAATGGCTAATTGGGAATGGCGAATATGTCAAATTAGACCAAGCCGTTTGTGAATTTGAATCAGATAAGGCAACCCTAGAATTTCCTGCGGAAGCAGAAGGAAAGTTAATCTGGGTAGCAGAAGAAGGGGCTGATTTAGAAATTGGTGCTTTGGTAGCAAAAGTAGATACGAGTGTAGCTGCTGGAAGTAGTACGCCTGCACCTGCACCAACACCTACTGCTAAACCAACCGCTCCTGCAAAAGCAGCAGCAAGTAATGGGGAAGTGAAGATAATAGAAATGAAAGTCCCAACTATTGGCGAATCAGTAACAGAAGTAACTTTATCTCAATGGTTAATTGAAGATGGAGCGACGGTAAATTTAGATGACCCCATTTGTGAGTTTGAATCAGATAAGGCGACGTTGGAATTTCCAGCTGAAGGAACAGGGAAGTTAATTCATGTAGCAGCAGAAGGAGATGATTTAGAAATTGGCGCTTTGGTCGCTAAAATAGAAGTAGGAGCGAGTGTCGCCACCAAATCAGCAGCAAAAGCTACTCCCGCAGCACCTACAAAAACAGCACCGGCCACTTCTGTAGCAGGGCATCCATCTCCCGCAGCGGCAAAAATTATGCGTGAAAATGGCGTTTCAGCAAATGATGTAAGCGGAACAGGGAGAGATGGTAGAATAACAAAAGAAGATGCAATGAAAGCAGCACAAAATAAAACAGCAGCGCCAGCACCAGTAGCGGCTGCACCTAAAAGTATGCCTGTGGCAGCAAGTCCTACAGGTGGTGGTAGAGGAACGGAGCGGAAGAAGATGAGCAGAATGCGTCGGACAATTGCTAAAAATCTTTTAGCAGCCAAGCACGAGTCAGCTATGTTGACTACTTTTAACGAGGTAGATTTGACAAATATCATGGCTTTGCGAAAGAAATACCAAGAGCAATTTGTCGCTAAGTATGGCGTAAAATTAGGCTATATGTCTTTATTTTCGAAAGCTTGTGCCAAAGTGCTGATGGAAATGCCAGATGTGAATGCTCAGATTGATGGCGACCATTTAGTTTACCATGATTATGCAGACATCTCAATAGCTATTTCCACACCAACAGGATTGGTTGTACCACCTTTAAAAAATGTGGAGTCTTTAAAATTTCATGAAATAGAGTTGAAGATTAAAGAATTAGCAGGAAAGGCAAGAAGTGGTAAATTAACTTTAGATGAAATGAGAGGAGGAACCTTTACAATTACCAATGGTGGTGTTTTTGGTTCGATGATGAGTACGCCAATTTTGAATAAGCCTCAATCTGCGGTATTAGGCATGCACACCATACAACAACGTCCAATGGCGGTAAATGGGGAAGTAAAGATTCGACCAATGATGTACTTGGCACTATCTTATGACCACCGAGTGATTGATGGTAGTACTTCCGTTACTTTCTTAGTGAAGGTTAAAAACTTATTGGAGGACCCAACAACATTGCTACTAGACATATAGAAAGATTAAACAACTTCAATAAAAAAAGGGTAGTTTTGATGAGCAAAACTACCCTTTTTTTATGCGACTTTTTGTAATAATTTTATTGAGTCGGTTCTACTTTTACCTGCGAAAATATTCTAGCAAAGTATGCTTGACCTTCTGGTGTAATATCATTAGCATAAGCATTTTTGCCATTCTTTTGAAAAACAAAATAGCGGCATTGGTCATCATAATACATATCGGCCTCTACTAATAGTGCTCCATCTTTTTGGAAAAATATTCGACCCATTGCCTTACAAGCAGGATTGATTGTTGCCACGTTTGTAGAGACAAAACCTACCATTTTTTGAATGTTGGTTTTATTATTGACACTCATACTAAATTCTACATTGTAGAAGATAATATCAATAAAGTCACAACTTTCATAAATTTCTTTCATTTCTTCAAAGGTAATACTTGGCAGGGTAGAGACTTTAACCTCATTAGATTTGGTTTCCCATAGCTCATCTTTAGCCATGCCCTTTTTCTTCTCAGTTTCTCCACAACTTGAAAAAAGAAAAATAGCTAAAAGAACTAGGAAGGTTAGGGGAAAATAATTTTTCATATTAAAAGATACTAATTTTTGTAGAATTTTAGATATGGGGTCAAGTGGATAATTAAGTAGCATTTAAGAAATATAAATACGGTATTTTTAGTTCAAAGATACCTATTCTACTAAAATCCAATGACTAAAAAACATAAGTACCGCCAAATGTAAGGAAAAAACTTAATAAAGAATTAGCATTAGGATTAGTATCAGTATTTTTGAAAAGTAAATTCATAGAACGAGTATATCGAGCATAAAAGCCTACATGTTCGTTTGTATGAAACGTAATACCTGCTAACCAACTAAAATCATTTTCTCTAAAAAAGGGTCCCGTAGGTGCTAAAGGGGAGTCTACAAAACTGGTGTTGAATAGTCTACCATATGATAACCCCGCTTGGAAGTGCATTTTATAATAATCGTCCGCTTCTTGATACCAATCTTTGATAGTATAAATAATCGGCACTTCGATATAGTTTAGTTTGATAAGTTGAGAAGGGATACTGGAGTTGTTTCCAAATTTAGTCCGACTACCTCTTTGGCTAAACAGAATTTCTATGATAATATCAGACTTAGGCGTAAGTATTGTATACGCTCTTAATCCTGCCGATAAACCTATTTTATTAAATTCAGCCGAGTCATCGCCATTGATTTGTGCTGCAGTTAAACCTAGATTAAAACCCGCCTTAAAGCGTTGTGTTTGAGCAGTAGTGGTGATTTGACTACCTAATAAGAAAGCCAAAAGGTAGAAAGCTATTTTTAATTTCATTAAAACTAGGTAAGAAATAAATTAAAATAATTTGGGAGCAGTATTTTCTGATAGGATTTCTTTTTCTCGATATCGAATAGAATCTCCTTTACGAATCCTACCACCTTGAATAACTTTTGCGGTAATACCGCCGTGTCCTCTCATGGCATTATATCCACCGGCGCCAAGGTTTTCTTCCATCCGTGAGCAAGGGTGGCAGTAGCCAGTACCTTCCAAAATGATTTCCTTTCCAATAGAAAATTGTTGATTTTTCAAGGCATTGAGATTCAAGCCAGAAACCACGATATTCCTTCGCGTCAAAAAAGGGCTAATTGAGGTGTTTTGTTGGAGCATTCCTGCTACAGCTTGTAAATGTTCTGCTTGGATTAGGGTAACCTGTCTTTTTCCTTTTTTTTTGCTGTAATGGTCGTCAATCAAGCCGTCTTCTTCAGTAATGATAGCTGTTTCAACTTCAGCCAATTCAGCTCTTCGTTCTTTTCGAATACCAATCCATTCTACGGTTCCAATTTGAGGAATAGATTTTAACAATTGAGACATATTAGAAGTGGCCATATTCTTTTATGGTTTTATATATTTTCTATTATTTTTGATACAATTGCATATATTTTGTGATATATTTTCCAATCATGTCAAATTCTAAATTAACGGATGTGCCAACTTCGATTTTATGGAAAATAGTATGTTCGTAAGTATAGGGAATAATCGCAACAGAAAAGGTATCTCCTTTAGGTTCTACGACGGTTAGACTTACCCCATTGATACAGATAGAGCCTTTGTCTACGAGTAACCATTCAGGTTTTAGATTATACTGGAAAGAAAAATACCAACTACCTTCTACCGTTTCCACAGCAACACATTTAGCAGTAGTATCCACGTGACCTTGGACAAAATGTCCATCAAATCGGGCAGAAGCGGACATCGCTCTTTCAATGTTGACCACATCACCAACCTGAAGGTCACCGATATTGGTTCGCTTGAGGGTCTCTTCAATAGCCGTCACGGTATGCTGTCCTTCTGTTAAAGAGACAACGGTTAAGCAGACGCCATTATGCGATACACTTTGGTCAATTTTAAATTCATTGGAAAGGGAGCAACTAACAGTGTAATGAACATTTGTACCTTCCTTTACTATTTGTTCCACTTTGCCTAAAACTTCGATAATTCCTGTAAACATTTATTTTATTGATGGTTTTTAGTTATCGGCCATATTTTAGAGCAAACACTTATTTTTTTTCAAAAAAGTTAAATGTCTCCTCTAAAATATCACCTACTTTATTATTGTCCTCTAATTAAATTAATACTTCCTTCCAAGAGTGCTTCCTGTTCAACAACACCAGTTACTCTGGATTCGAAAACACGGCAGATATAAAAATAAACACCTTCTTTTAAATCTTGTCGGTCTAAATTTTTTCCATCCCAATTAATAGCAGGGTCAGAAGTTTCAAAAACTAAGCCTCCCCAACGATTAAATACTTTAAATTCTATTCTATCAATAAAACGATAAGGAAAAGGTTTAAATATTTCATTAGTACCATCTCCATTTGGGGTAAAAGTATTCGGTAAAGTATAAGAAGGACAATTATCGACACAAACCATATTGCTAAAAGCACTTTCATTTCGACTAGAATCTACAGCTGTGACCACATAGCATCCAGCGATTCCTAAATCTGGTCGGTGGTCATAGTTAGTTTCGTCAGCAAAATTGATGGTTTCTATCAAGGAGAAATCTGCCCCTTCGGTAGCGGCATAGTAAATATTATATCGTTCGGCATCGGATACGGCTTCACAAACATCATTAGGATTAGTCCAAGATAAATTATTAACAAAAAAGTCTTGGTCTACTATTCCTGTTAAATTATCGCAAATATTACTAACAGTTAAGGTTGGGGGACAAGGAGGTACATCATCCGCAGGAACGGTACAAATTTCTTGTGAAAAGTTGAGTAAGGGAGAAATAATACCCTCTATACCATAGGTGCCAAATGCTAATACTTTGTAGCAATAAGTTTCGCCGTTGGTTAGTCCAATGTCTTTAAAAGAAGGACTAGTAGAAGTACCGATGGAATCAAAGATACCTTGTGGATTTTGTCTGAAAACAGTATAGGCAAAATTATCCCAAGGGACCATTTCTGCCCAACTCAAATTCACAGCTTCGTCGGTTGGCGCCGCGCTTAAAAAGACAGAAGCTGCCACATTGGTCTCTCCCAAAGGTTGATTTTCACCATTGACATAAAATTCTACCTTGTAAGTATAGGCATTATCAACTGTATTTAAGCCCATATCCAAGAAGGAAGTATCATTAGCTGCGCCAAAAGAGGCACTTTCAAAATCAGCTCCAGGAACGGGTTGAAAATTATTACCATTTATTCCTACTGCCCTAAGCAGTCGATACCGATAAGGTCCTGGATTCAAAATAGTATCCAAATCATTGGCAATAGGTTTAGTCCATTCAATTGCAATATTGCCTAAGGTGGCATCTGTGGCTTGTACATCTACTTTAGTAATCAGCGGCAAATCCCGATTCAATTGGACACAGGCTTCATCCGACGGTAAACTCTCCACTTGATTAAAAGGATTATTTGCAGCGGATAGTTGGGCAAAATTGGCTAAAATTCTATAGCAATAGGTTCTACCTCGTTCTACATCTGTATCTACGAAAATATATCGACCATCTTCCATGTCATTGACTAAGCCAATCGTTAATTTAGTATAGCCTAATCCATTCAACCCTGGTCTACAAGTATCAGGTGGAAATTGATTGCTACCAATTCTCCTCCAAACAGAAAAACCCTGAAAATAGTCATTTGCTGCATCTTCACAGGCATAAGGTTTTTCCCAAGTGACGGTAATTTCTTCGGGCAAAGCCGTTGCTTGTACATCTTCTGGAGGGGGACCGACAACTTTGATTAAGACAGTTTCTAGGGTAGACAAGAAACTTTCATCCCCTCTGCCATCTATAATTTCTTTATTATCTACAGCTCTTAAAACGATTTGATATTCTTGGTCAGAAATATGCTCACAAGAGGTATCCCAAATAATTTTACCACTAAGAGGTTGAGGTTGGTAGCCCTGTGCAACTTCTAATCTAGCGGGGCTAATTTCCACTTCGAATGGACCTCCAGTGGCAGTCAACTCTACTTTTTGAGGAGGAGAATCATTATCAGGGTCTGTAACGAGGATATCTAATTCTAGTGTTTCTCCTGCAATGACACAAACTTCTCTGACAACCTCTATTTCAGGAGGCTTATTTTGACAATTATCTTCTATAAATATCTGCATGTCTCGAATCATGGTATCCAAAGGAACTCCTTGCCGATATTCTATAATGATAAAAGCGATATTGTATTCTCCGGCACGTTGGGGGGCTCGCCAAATGAATTCTCCGGTCACAGGATCTAAACGATGATCATTATTTGCACCTGGGGAAATTTCTTCTGGGAAAAGATAATTGGGGACTGGAACAGCCTCTCCTGTTTCTTCATTAATACCTCTCAAGGGAGTAATTAATTTATAGGCTAAACTATCGCCGTCGACATCGAAAGCACTAGGGTTATGAACAAAAGTCTCTCCGACACATCCAATATCTACAGGAGGTTGTAATAAGGTTGGTGTATTATTACTACCTTGGAACTGAGGGTTCAATAAAGTGTAAATCGTTTGTAGATGGAATTCTACCATCACAGAGTTAGGAGGATTGACATTTAATATACCATCGTTTCTATTAGGGTCGGTCATAAACAAGCGGTAGGTACCTAGAGCGGGGTAGTTATGGAAACCGACATAAATATTCTTCTTAGTATTATTAGGCAATAATTCCCCAGCAGGAATACCACTATCTCCAACGGGGCCATTAATTCGAGTTAATAGTTCACATCGACCATCACCCCAACATAAGGTCAAGCTATCTCTATCCGCTTGGGTACTAGTTGCTTTAGTATAAGTAGTGATAGTTGCTTTGACCATTAAGGGGTCAATTTGCTCAACGGTTATTTCTCCAGCACGATTATGTGTTGCTGCTAAATCTGTTGTAAATAAAGTGCATAGTCCTAAAAGCAGGAGTATCGGAAGATAGGAAAGATATGGTCGAGTCATAAAACTATTTTTTCAACATCATTTAATAGGATAACAAGTCTAATATTTCAACAAACAATTGTAAAACTATCAAATCTTATAAGGATAGTGTTTTTTTTTAATAAAAAGTTGGTCGTACCTCATACACCTAATAAGAAAATAGTTCTTTTCTAATGTCAAACAAAGAATGGTAAGGAACAAGGGATAAATAGAGTGTACTTCTTCAGTTTTAAGATTTTTGTTCTAGTAGCGTTTTAAAAAACAGGAGTTATGTTGAGTATAATAACTATTTTTTAAAGTTCAACTAAGACAAAAAGATAAAGATTAGTGGTACAAATTATTTTGTGTGTTGTTCCTAAAGTACTAATTATGACTAAAACGTATAAAACAACCTGTAAGTTTTAGAAACCAAGGAACATATGACGAATAAGTTGTAACAAAGGCGAGTAATTATTTTTTTCTTATTCAAGATGAACCGCGGACGGGCTGCAACGTAGACGAAGCAAAGCATACTGAGATGGCTTGATGCAAGCGTATCAAAAGCAAATAATGCAGAAGAAGGAAAAAAGAATACTCAAACTGTTATAAGTTATTTTTTACACGTTCCTAATCTTGGTAAAATTAAATTTCTTAAATTGTCGTACAAAATTAGTAATTTTCGGTTTTGAATAAGTAATTGCAGTTATTATAAGCTAATTTGAATTTTTTATTGGTTTAAAATTTGAATATTTGTTGGTCATAAGTAGCAGTTTTTTGTAATTAAACGAGGTGTTTTTATAAAAATCACTTAGTTGCATTAGAAAAGATGTAGGCTATCCCAGAGGTGGATATAAACCAATAGGTGTTAAATCTTCATTAGATTATAAGATTCTTAATAAATTTTCATATTTTCCA
This sequence comes from uncultured Saprospiraceae bacterium, assembly GCA_937974625.1. Classification (GTDB taxonomy): domain Bacteria; phylum Bacteroidota; class Bacteroidia; order Chitinophagales; family Saprospiraceae; genus JAFMDF01. The sequence goes on along the minus strand of CALJVJ010000073.1, from coordinate 31,251 downwards.
CAGATGGGTTTTTTTGATAAATTATTTGGTGTAGTGACGGAAAGTAAACCACAACCTGAAATAGGTTTTGGGAGATATAGTGATTCCTATAAAACAAAAGCACAATATGCTGCATGGGATAAGTCATTAGATTTATTTGAAAAAAAAGAATACTTAGCTTCCTTCGAATCATTTTTCACCTACCTCAGAGATGCAAAAGAAAATAATGTCAATTTTTCCATTGACAAAGGCACGATACATTTTGAGTTAATCCAAGGTTCAAAAAAAATAGTAGGAATTGCGGATAGAAAAAAAGTCAAAGCAGAGGCAAAAGTCGCTATTACGGAAGATTTGAATCTTGGTTTTATGCGTCGGTTGATGGAAGAGAATTTTAAGATGCGGTATAGTTGTTTTGCATTAGACAAAGAGAATGACATTACGATAGTTTTTGATACGAATATTTTAGATGCCTCTCCTTACAAACTATATTATGCGCTTAAAGAAGTAGCGACAAAAGCAGATAAGTTAGATGATTTACTCATTGATGAATTTGATGTATTACACCATACAGATGAATCATTGATTAAGCATTCAGCACCAGAAGAAAAAGAGGTCAAATATCAATTTGTAATCCAAGAAATAAAATCAGTTTTAGACGAGATAGAAAATGGTAAATTAAGCACCAGTCAATATCCTGGAGGGATAGCTTACTTATTATTGGATTTAAGCTACAAATTAGATTATTTGACGGTTCCAGAAGGAATGTTGATGGAAACCTTAGAGCGAATTCATCGACTTTACTTTACGAAAGATACGAAGACCAATCTCCAAAAGAACGTACTCCTCCAAAAAGAATTTCAGCATTTACTAGAACAGCCCAAAGTAGATTTTTTGAAAGGGATGTATCAAGTAAGAACTTCTTTTGGGATAACGAAACCAGTGACACACGACCGAGTGGTTAGTTTTATTGATGGAGAATTACATCAAATGGATTGGTATAGAAATAATGGGCACCATAAAGTAGCGATGGCAATACCTGGCTATATAGTAGGGTATTGTATTTTTAATTATGCGGTCCCCAAGCCAGACAAAGAGCTATTTCATTTGTATTACAGAATAATTTATGGAGCCTATTTTGAGCAATTAGGATTTACGGATAGTTTTGTCGATTTTAAGAAAGAAGCTTTTAAAGCAAAGGAAATCAAACGAGCGATAAAGGAAATAGTAGTCGCAAATAAGGAAACTTACCCTAAAATGTCTCCAAATATGAATCGACTCTCCTTTGATGGGCAAAGTAAATTTGCACAATCTTATTTGATGATGATTCGTAATTTAGATTTAACGAAGGCAGAATAACGAACTAACAGTTCATATATTGGAATACCGGAACACCGGACAATTGAAAAAAGTGAAAGAAATAATAGAATTATACCGCGATGTAGTCATTCAGATTGCAACTCCTTACAGTAAGGGGACGGGATTCTATGTGAAGGAATATAATCTAATTGTGACCAATGAGCATGTAGTTAGGGGCAACAAAGAAGTGGTTATCGATAGTAACCAATTTGATAGACAATTAGTGAAAGTCCTTTTTGTAGATGTAATGCATGATTTAGCCTTTTTATCTGTACCAAAAGATATTGGAATCCCTTCTGTGAATTTTGGACAAGAAACCAAAGTTCAAGATGGGGATAAAGTAGTAGCGATAGGTCATCCTTTTGGATTGAAGTATATTACGACCCATGGCTTTATTACAAACGCTCAACATCAACAAAATGACATCACCTATTTTCTCCATGATGCTGCCTTAAATCCAGGGAATAGTGGAGGCCCTTTATTAAATACGGTAGGAGAAGTAGTAGGGGTGAATACTTTTGTAATTCGAGATGGAGAGAATATGGGGTTTTCCTTACCAATTAATTACTTAAAGGAGACCATACTTGCTTACCAAAAAGGGGAAGGCAAATCGGGTGCGCGGTGTACCGCTTGTTCCAATATTGTTTTTGAAAAACCAAAATTTCAGAAATACTGTCCGCACTGCGGGGCAAAGATTACACTACCAAAAGATGAGGAAGATTATGAAGCAGTAGGAGTAAGTAAAACTATAGAAGAATTATTGGAGGAAACAGGTCATGACGTTAAGTTATCAAGAAGGGGTTCCAATAACTGGGAAATTCATCAAGGTAGCGCAAAAATTAATATCACTTACCACGAAAAAACTGGCTTGATTATTGGGGATGCATTCCTATGCAACCTCCCAAAAGAGAACATCGGTCCTCTTTATGAATATCTCCTAAAACAAAACTATCTAATTGAAGGGCTGACATTTAGTGTTAATCCAAAAGGACACGATATCATATTATCGCTGTTGATTTATGATCGTTACCTGAATGTAGATACAGGTATCCAATTGTTTAAACATTTATTTGAAAAAGCAGACCATTACGACGATATTCTCGTAGACGAATTCGGTGCATTCTGGAAACAGGAAGATTAGTACTTGATAATTGCAACTACTATTTTCTAAAACCAGTAAATATGACAAAAGAGAGTCAAAAGTTCCATAAATTGGAAGGCATTGAAATATGATTCGAGAAAATGACGTTAAACCCTTGGTTTATTGAATTTCTAAGCAGAAGAAGTAGGACTAAAGTAACATTTCGTCAAGAATCTTGCAGAATCAAAAGCAGGCATCTATTGCTAGACTCCTTTGAAATTCATATCCTTGTATATCTTTTTGGTTGTCCCTCAATTAATGATGGGCTTCTTTGGATATACCAAACAAAGCCCTAAAAAAATGGTAAAGTAGTAGACCTACTTTTCATTAATCATAAACATTAATATTAGAATTTTCTAATCTCAACCGGAACAAAGTCGTTTTTAATAACTAATATATGAAACAACTTAAGACCTTTTTACTACTGTGTGCTGTTACATTCAGCTACCTTTCTGTCCAAGCACAGGATATTCACTTTTCTCAGTTTTATATGTCTCCTATGAATTTGAATCCCGCCTTAACGGGGGTGATGAATAGTCAAGTGAGAGTAGTTGGGAATTATAGAAATCAATGGGCAAGTGTTTTGAAGTCGAACGCTTTTTCTACCTATTCTGCATCCTATGACCAGAAGATTCCTGTTGGTCGATATGATTATTTTGGAGTTGGAGGAACTTTTTGGGGCGATAAAGCAGGCCAATTAGATTTTAAAACATTGACTGCTAAATTATCAGCTTCGTATAGTAAGCGGATGGGAGGATATAGAAGTAAATCTCATTATTTGGTAGTTGGAGCGGAAGCAGGCATTGCGCAAAGAAGTATTGATTTCACAAGAGCACAGTGGGCTTCACAGCACGATGGTGAAGGAGGGTTTAATGCAAGTGCAAGTAGTGGAGAGAATTTCTCGAATGATAATTTTATCTTTCCAGACTTTTCTGCGGGTTTGTTATGGTTCACTGTTTTTAATGAAAGAAGTAACTTTTATATTGGAGGTGCTTTTAGTCACTTAAATAGGGCCAACCAATCATTTGACCCTGCTACGGATTTACCACTATACAGCAAATTTACAGTACATGCAGGTGGAGAATTTATGGGCGGAGGAAAAATTGGTTTAGTGCCAGGTGTAGTTGCCTTGTTCCAAGGGCCATCTTTCGAATTAAATGCAGGTTCAAGTTTAAAGTTCTTGTTGAGCAATGGACGTAGAGGTGATAATCAATCTTTCCAATTAGGTCTTTGGGCTAGATTAGCGAACAGAGCAAGTCCATTTGATGAATTATCAGGAACACAGCCAGACGTTAAAATCTGGGCGGATGCAATTATTGTATCAACCAGATTTGATTATAATAATTTTGGATTAGGATTTAGTTATGATTTGAATGTTTCAGATTTGAGTAGAGCGAGTAATGGAAATGGAGCTTTTGAATTTTCAATAATCTATAACATCTTAGGAGAAGAGAAGAGAGACGTATATTGTCCAAATTTCTAATAAAAAAGCAATTCATTACGTAAAATAATATACATAAAAAAGAAATACCCTGTTTTTAACATATAAAAGCAGGGTATTTTTGTATATTTACGGCTGAGCGGTGAAAGGTCTAGTAAAATTAGGTATAGAAGCGTTAAATCAAATAAAAGGCAAAAAATAAACGTACTTCCCTAGATATCCTACTAAATTAATACAATCACTCACCAACTCCTAGTGAGAAAACTATAAAAGACATCTTAAATACTAGTTTAGCCTTGTTGCTAAGCTTGGTATGTAAATTTATCTTTTATTAAAAAAAATTAAACAAATTTTTCATTATGTTTGGAAATAAGAAAAACAAAGAAGCAAATACGAATAACGATAATACTTCAAATACTAAAAGTCGTTCTTTAAACACCTTAGTACAAGGAACGTCTATAACAGGTGATATAAAAGCAGAGAGTGATATTCGAATTGATGGCAAAATAAATGGTACCTTATCCTGTGATGCAAAAGTGATAATAGGCCCAACAGGAACAGTGGAAGGAGAGATAACCTGTGTAAACGCTGTGATAGAAGGGCGTTTTGATGGAAATTTAGTGGTCAAGGAAGTTTTATCTTTAAAGGAGACAGCAATAATCAATGGAGATGCTTCCTACGATAAACTAATCGTACAGCAAGGCGCGGTTATCAATGCAGCGATTAAACGAAATAACCATTCTGGAAAGAACGGTACAACTAATAATTTAAAAGTATCTAAAGATATTGTCAAAAAAACCAACGGAAAAGTCACCGCCTAAGAAACCCAACCCTAATGTGGCTTTAAAGTATTCAGGGATGGTTTTTCAAATCTTTTTTGCTTTAGCAATTGCTGTATTTATTGGGCAAAAATTAGACGAGCGATTTGGACTTGATAAACCATATTTAACGGCTTTGTTGACGATACTAGCATTGCCAGTAGTACTTTATTCTGTTCTTAAAGATATTTTATAATTGACCAGTCCTGCTTTTTTTAAATATTTCACCTTAATTTCTTTAGGTACTGCTGCACTTTTGACCGCTTTGTGTCAATGGACCTTACTAGAGCCCTATTTAATCTTCTCTTTTATAAGTTTGGCGCTTTTTATGCTATTAACTTTAGGAATGTTCTTAGTAGGGAACATAACTGCAAAGAGTAGTAATAAAGGCTTATTTACGGCTATGGTGATGGGCTTTACTTTTGGAAAAATTTTCCTTTCCCTTTTTGTCGTTATAGGCTACCATCAAATTAGTCAGCCAGCTTCCAAAATATTTTTACTCCCTTTTTTTATTGTTTATCTTATTTTTACAGTATTTGAGACTTACTTGATGATGCAAATCGGTCAGCATAGTAAGCCAATCACTAAATAATTTAAAGTCAAAATGTAAAACCTAATAATGTCTACTTTAGATTTTACATTTGAAATTTATTTCAACTATGGGACCACTATGGGGTATAGATGTAGGCGGCACTAAAATAGAAGGTGTTGTATTAGAAGACAGAGATTCGCCAAATGTGCTCAAGCGATTACGTGTACCTACCGAACGGGATTTGGGATATGAGCATATTATTGGTCAAATTGTCAAAGTAGTAGAAGTCTTGTCTGTAGAAGTGGGGGTGCGTCCCCGAAAAATAGGCATAGGACATCCCGGTTCTTTGGAGCCCTCGACACAATTAATCAAAAATAGCAATACGGTCGTACTAAATGGAATGCCTTTAAAGGATGACTTAGAAAAGGCATTAGGAATACCATTGGTATTAGCCAACGATGCTAATTGTTTTGCAATTGCAGAAACAGAAATGGGAGCAGTGCGAATGGCCGTTCCACATGCAGAAGTTGTTTTTGGAGTGATATTAGGCACAGGGGTTGGCGGTGGCGTAGTTATCAACGGAAAAGTGCGCAATGGCAAACAAGGAATAGCAGGGGAGTGGGGGCACAATTTTTTAGATGAATCAGGTGGGAAATGTTATTGCGGGCTCACTGGCTGCAATGAGACCATTTTTTCAGGAATTGCACTAGAAAAGTATTATGAATCAATAACTGGTAAATCCCTGAAGTTAAAAGAGATTGTCAATTTACACTTAGCAAAAGAGGATGAAGTAGCAACCATGACGGTAAAACGATTACTTAATTTCTTTGGCATAGCCATGTCCAAGGTTATTAATATACTAGACCCTGATGCTATAGTGTTGGGAGGTGGTGTAGGAAATATTGACTTATTGTATACAGAAGGATTAAAGGAAGTAGAAAAAAATATTTTTAATCATCGATTAGAAACGCCTTTTTTGAAACCCAAATTGGGGGATAGTGCAGGTGTTTTTGGTGCTGCTTTTTTGTAAACTAGTAGGCTGTAGTAGCATCTTTAATTAAAAAAGTTCTTAATAAATATGATATTTATTAAGAACTTTTATAAAAGCTAAATTAGCTGGTAAATCAGCCCATATTTTTAGGACTTTAAAATTTTAGATTTTACATTTAATCTTACTCTTCCTCATCCTCCTCCAAATCCCCTAACATATTTGCCAGATAATCATGGAAAGTAAACTGAGATTCGATATAATCTTTATTGATGACATTGAACTCCGCCAAACCGTGTAAGACCAATTCCATGTAAGTATAAACGTCTTCTTTAGGGACATCTTCGTGCTCCACCATTTTTCTCAAGCCAGCGACTTTATCTAAGGCTTTTTTGTAGACAGTATCTTTTTCATCATTTAAGAGATTGACGCCATTTCCTCCTGAGAACCAAGCTCTAATCGTACCATAAGGGTCTTTTTCTCGACCTCTTTTGAGTTTTTCAGGATTAGGGAATAATTCTAAGAATTCTTTTTTGATAGCCGCACCTATTAAGTGCATAGCGACGCTGTAAGGCCCTTCTTGTTCGCCTTCATACACAAGCTCTACTTTTCCAGTAATAGCGGGTACAATCCCCCAAAAATCGGTAATTCTAGCGGTTGTTTTCTTTTCTTTATTAATTAGCATCCGACGTTCAGCTGCGGAGAGCAAGTTTTCGTAAGCAGAAATACTTAAACGAGCCGAAACGCCACTTTTTTCATCAATAAACTCACTATCTCTAGCTTCAAAAGAAATACGTTCTAATAAAATCTTAAGTAATTCGGGAACTCGGATAGGTTGCTGTCCTTCTGTGATAGCTGCTTCCTGTTCGGTGATACTTCTCGCAATCGCAATTTCTTTAGGATAATGAGTGAGAATTTGACTTTCAATTCTATCTTTTAGGGGCGTAATGATACTTCCTCTATTGGTATAGTCTTCAGGGTTCGCTGTGAAAACAAATTGAATATCTAGCGGTAAGCGCAATTTAAACCCTCTAATTTGCATATCGCCCTCTTGCAAAATATTAAAAAGCGAAACTTGAATTCTTGCTTGTAAATCAGGTAATTCATTGATGACAAAAATACAACGATGAGACCGAGGAATTAAACCAAAATGAATCACTCGCTCATCAGAGTAAGGCAATTTTAAAGTAGCTGCTTTGATAGGGTCTACATCACCGACTAAATCGGCAATACTAACATCAGGAGTAGCTAATTTCTCAACATACCGTTCGTCCCTATGAACCCATGCAATTGGAGTATCATCACCATGTTTAGCCACTAAGTCTCTAGCAATTCTAGAAATAGGGGTTAGTGGGTCATCATTCAATTCGCTACCGGCGATGATTGGCATATATTCATCTAATAGCTGAACCATCAATCGCGCCAAACGTGTTTTTGCTTGTCCTCTCAGCCCTAATAATAGTACATTATGCCTAGATAAGATAGCACGTTCCAAGTCAGGAATAACGGTATCATCAAAACCGATAATGCCATTAAAGACTTTTTCTTTTTTAGTAATTTTTTTAATTAAATTTTCTCGTAATTCTTCTTTGATAGAACGAGATTTATAGCCAGTGGATTTTAATTCACCAAGTGTTTTGGGTTGACTCATTATATTTGATTAATATGAAAGTTAATTGACAGAAGGTTAGTTTTTTGGACATTCATCCAATAAATGTGTTCTTAAACTCTTTTAAACAGATGCAAGTATATAAAGTTTATGGAAATTTATCTATGAAAAAGAAATATTCAAAAGAATAATCAAGTTTCTATTTACTTTTGTATCGAAAATCACCTAATATAGGGTTATCAATGGATAATTGCTAACTAATAATTTACTTTATTTTAAGACTGAAAAATTTAAAAACCAAATATGGTCAAGCTTTTTAAGAAGCGTAGGAACAAAAGATTCAATCTAAAACCCCTGACCAAGAAACCACCAATAACCAAATTTGGCAAAAGAATAAAAGACCCATTCGGCAACATTATTTTATTGAAAAGAGCGTTAACGAGCCTTATAGGTATTGTAACGTACCGACGGTTGAATATCGTCAATAAAATGAATGTAGCGGGCATGGAGCATTTGCAAGATTTGCCAAAGCAAAACGTCCTTTTTATCTCGAATCATCAGACTTATTTTGCGGATGTATTTGCACTAAATCATATCTTTAGTAGCGATAAATGGGGTTTTAAAAATATAAATTTTCCTATTTATTTAATAATGCCAAGAGTACGGTCTTATTATGTCGCCGCGGAAGAAACTATGAAAAATGATGGATTTTTACCTAGAATCTTTTCCTATGCAGGAGCGGTGACGGTCAAGCGAGCATGGAGAAGCAAGGGGCAAGATGTAAAACGCAGTTCTGATTTAAGAGCACCCGCTAAAATTAAAGCAGCATTGGGACATGGGTGGGTCATTAATTTTCCGCAAGGAACGACCACGCCTGATGCGCCTGTTCGGAAGGGGACGGCAAGTTTAATCAAAGCCTTTAATCCAATAGTTGTGCCTGTTAAAATCGATGGCTTTAATAAAGCTTTTGATAAAAAAGGATTAAAATTTAAAGAGCGAGGCGTACAATTATCGGTTAGTTTTGGCAAACCAATACAGTTTGGAACCGCCGCTACGCGTGCGGAAATTCATGCGTATGTAGAGGGACATATTTTAGGTAATTTGCCATGTACTAATGAATGATTTTATCTATTAAAAAGACTAAATTTTCACAAAATCTCCAATTTTTTGTTTAATTTACACCTTCAATCATTTTAGAAAAACACACCTACTGATAATCAATAAATTGTGCTTGAGGTACACAATTTATGCTGCTGATAATACACACATACTATCAAAGAAGTCGGAAACTTCCGATAAATTTTTAAATGCCTGAAACTGGCACTACACCATACACTATGCCTGAATTTGTACACTTACATTGCCATACCCAGTTTTCCCTATTAGATGGAGCATGTGAAATAGGAAGCATGATGCGCAAAGCCGCAGCTGATGGACAGAAAGGCGTTGCCTTGACAGACCACGGAAATATGTTTGGTGCATTTAAGTTTGTGGCAGAAGCAGAAAAGGCGGGGGTAAAGCCAATCATTGGTTGTGAGTTTTATATGGTGGAAGACCGGCACATCAAATCTTTTAAGAAAGCCAAAGGAGAAAAAGATAAGCGATATCATCAATTATTATTAGCGAAAAATCGGAAGGGGTATGAAAATCTTTGTAAGCTATGTTCCCTTGGTTTTATAGAAGGCTTATACTCTAAATTTCCTCGAATAGATAAAGAATTATTAGTCAAGTATCACGAAGGCTTGATTGCCACGAGTTGTTGTATTGGGGCAGAGATTCCGCAAGCCATAATTCATAAAGGAGAAGCAGAGGCAGAGAAATTATTAAAGTGGTGGATAGACCTTTTTGGAGATGATTTTTATATAGAATTACAGCGGCATAGAGGCTTAGAAAATATTGATGGATTAGGCATTAGCCAAGAAGATGTCAATCAAGTTTTATTAAAATTTGCTCGAAAATATAATCTTAAGCTAATCGCTACAAACGATGCGCATTATATTGATGAAGAAGATAATATTCCACATGATTTATTGTTGTGTATCAATACCAACAGTTTAGTAGCGGATGAAAAGCGATTTAGATTTTCCAGTTCAGATTTTTATTTTAAGACGCAGAAAGAAATGAATGTGTTGTTTCACGATGTGCCAGAGGCCATTGACAACACCATGGAAATCTATGATAAAATAGAGTCACTTACTTTAGCTAGAGATGTATTATTACCTAATTTCCCTATCCCTGAAGGATTTACTTCACAAGATGATTACTTACGGCATTTAACTTACGAAGGAGCAAAGCGTCGGTATGGAACGATTACCCCTCAAATTTCGGAACGGTTAGACTTCGAGTTGGATGTCATTAAAAAATCAGGTTATCCTGGCTATTTCTTGATTGTACAAGATTTTACGACAGTAGCTTTGAAAATGGGTGTTTCTGTAGGGCCAGGTAGAGGTTCTGCCGCAGGTTCAGCGGTAGCCTATTGTATCAATATTACAAATGTTGACCCCATTAAGTACGACTTACTTTTTGAGCGGTTTCTAAATCCAGAACGGATTTCGATGCCGGATATTGATATTGATTTTGATGATGAAGGGCGACAGAAAGTCATTGATTATGTCATCGAAAAATATGGGCGGAATCAAGTAGCTCAAATTGTGACTTATGGTTCGATGGCAGCCAAATCTTCGATGCGAGATGTGGGACGAGTGATGAACATTCCATTGTCAGAAGTAGATAAAGTCGCTAAATCTTTTCCGCTTAATTTATCGGCGACACTTAATAAAGTATTAGATACAGGAGGGATTAACCCTAAGCTGAAAGGGAAGATGAATTCTGAGGATGTAGAAAAAGCCAATCAATTTCGTTTATTGGCAGAAGGGAAAAATGAGATAGGGCAAATGATTCGGATGGCAAAGCGGTTAGAAGGGTCCGTTAGAAACACAGGGATTCATGCTTGTGGGGTGGTGATTACGCCAGACGATATCACCAATTATGTTCCTGTCAAAACAGATAAAAACTCTGGGATGTTGGTATCCCAGTTTGATAATAGTGTAGCAGAAGATGCGGGGCTATTGAAGATGGATTTCTTAGGGTTAAAAACCTTGACGATTATCCGTGATGCAGTACGATTGGTCAAACAGACGCACGGAATTGATTTGATACCGGATGATTTTCCATTAGATGACCCCAAGACTTATGAGCTATTTCAACGTGGAGATACCATTGGGGTGTTCCAATATGAAAGTGGTGGCATGCAAAAACACTTGCAGGCCTTAAAGCCAACGGTGTTTGCGGATATCATTGCCATGAATGCCTTGTATCGACCAGGCCCGATGGCATACATTCCTGATTTTGTTGATAGAAAGCATGGAAGACAACCTGTAACCTATGACCTTCCAGAGATGCAAGAATATTTGGAAGAGACGCAGGGCATTACGGTTTACCAAGAGCAAGTGATGTTGCTTTCACAAAAATTGGCTGATTTCACAAAAGGGGAAGCGGATACCTTGCGAAAGGCGATGGGTAAAAAGAAAAAAGCCTTAGTAGATAAAATGTGGCCAAAATTTTTAGCAGGTTGTACCAAGAATGGACACCCTGAGAAAATAGTAGAGAAAGTGTGGAAAGATTGGGAGGCTTTTGCCTCTTACGCATTTAATAAATCACACTCCACTTGTTATGCTTTTGTAGCGTTTCAGACGGCCTATCTAAAAGCGCATTATCCTGCCGAGTTCATGGCATCTGTATTGACGCATAATAAAAGCGATATTTCTAAAGTTACCTTTTTCTTGAGAGAATGTAAGCGGATGGGCGTAGACGTATTAGGACCTAATGTGAACGAAAGTAAATTAAACTTTACCGTAAATCCACAAGGTCAAATCCGTTTTGGGATGTCTGCGCTAAAAGGCGTAGGAGAAGGACCAGTAGAAGCATTTATAGAAGAGCGGCAAAATGGCCCATTCAAAGATATATTTGATATGGTTCGGCGATTAAATCTAAAGGCGGTGAATAAGCGAGTGATGGAGAGTTTAGCTTTAGGTGGCGGATTTGATTTATTTGAGGGAGTGGACAGAGCACAATATTTTGCGCCTTCTGATAAGTATGATACGTTAATTGAACATGTGCTAAAGTATGGCAATGCTTATCAATTGCAGAAGGCACAAAATGTCAATTCCTTATTTGGGGATTCAGATGAAGTTTTAATTCCAGAACCACCAATACCAGTAGCAGAGCCATGGAGTTTAATTGAAAAGCTAACAAAGGAAAAAGAAGTAACAGGAATTTATATTAGCGGGCATCCATTGGATGATTACAAGATGGAAGTAGATAACTTCGCAACTTGTAATTTAGAAAAAGCATCAGCGACCAAAGGACAACCTTTAAAACTAGCAGGAATTGTAGCTGCGGCTAACCATCGGATTAGTAAAAAAGGAACGGGGTTTGGCTTTTTTACGATTCAGGATTATAATGGGTCAATGGAATTTCCGTTATTTAGTGAAGATTACCAGAAGTATAAGCACCTTTTCGAAGTAGGACAAGCACTATATATACATGGTGCGTTCCAAAAGAAATGGAGTGGGGATGAGTACCAATTTAAAATAAGTAAAGTAGAGTTATTAGAAAATGTAGCAGCCAATATGACCAGTTCTCTAACCTTGCGTATCCCAATTGAGAGTTTGACGAAAGAACTAGTTCATAATTTAGAAATGGCTTGTAAAGCACATGAAGGGAAACATAAATTGAAAGTACATTTAATTGATAGAGCTACAAAAACAAAATTGCATTTGGTTGCCAAGACGCAGACGGTTAATGCGGATAATGATTTGATTGCTAAATTGAAAAAATTAGGAATAGCCTATCAAGTCAATTAAAAAAAACTTTTCAAATCAAGGTGCTTTATAAAATCATCTAGATTTGAAAATAATAATCCAAGGTCTAACAATATATTAAATTTTTTAGGCATGGAAATTGAATTAGGCTATATATTATCGGAAGTTGTAGTGTTAATTATTTAATAAACTTGAACCAATTGTTATAGATGCCTTCCGAATATTGTTATCTTTACACCCGTTAGTAAGAACGCCCAAAAAAGAATACCCATCAATCTGATTTTACCATTCTCCTTCGATTACAACGACGACTGAATTAATCTAATAAAATATAACTATCGTTTTGCGATGAAGACGAATCTATTTTTACCTTTACTTTTTTTATTTTCCTTTGTAGCCACAGGAAATATAACTGCACAATATAGTCGAAGTGTTGCTACTACAGATAACACTATTCCACTTTATACAGACGAAGATATTCGTATGCGCTTACGGAATATAGCAAGTTGCGTTATCCCAAGGTACACCGATGTAGTAAAAGGATACATTCGAACCTACACTATAAAAAATCGAGAAAAGACGGAGCGGATGTTGGGCAAAGCGGTGATGTATTTTCCGATTTATCAAAAATATGCTAAGGAATACGGCTTACCAGATGCTTTAAAATACTTATCAGTTACGGAGTCGGCATTGGACCCCGTTGCTATATCAAGTGCAAAGGCAGTTGGTTTGTGGCAGTTTATGAAGTTGACGGGAAGAGAATATGGTTTAAGAATAGATGAAACAGTAGATGAACGTAGAGACCCGCATCTTTCAACGGATGCGGCAATGCGATATTTACAAAGACAATACAAAAGATTTGGAAATTGGCCATTGGCGATAGCTGCTTATAATAGTGGAGGAGGGAATGTGAGTAAGGCGGTAAGAAGGGGGCGAAGTAAAAATTTCTGGAAGATTAGAAAATATTTGCCTAAGGAAACTAGGAATTATGTACCTGCTTATATTGCAGCAGCCTATCTATTACAAAACTACGAGCAGCATAATTTAAATCCAGTCTACCCAGAAATGGATTTACAATTGACGGATGCAGTTAAAGTCTATGATAATTTAGATTTTAATCAAATTGCAGCAATGACAGGCTTATCTATCACAACGATTCGTGCCTTAAATCCTTCCTACAAAAGAGACTTTATTCCTTCGAGTACAAAAGGTAGTTATTTGATACTACCAAAGCGGGTAGTCAATGACTTTAATATAAATTTCAGAAGACCAGATAGTCGAATGGTTAATCAAAAACCATCAAGTCGTAGAAATACAGGAGCACCGCTCTATACAAAATCTTATTACACGGTCCAAGAGGGTGATAATTTACCTTTTTTGGCAGAATTATTTAATTGTGAACCTTTCCATTTAAAGGTTTGGAATGATTTAAAAACAGATTACGTAGCACCAGGACGAGAGCTTCTACTTTTTTTGCCAGCCTATAATAATAATTCAGTAACAGTCGAAGAAGGTTATACCACTACGAGTAATAAAGTAGTTCCTAAATTGCCTGTTTTAGTATCCAAGGAAGTCTTGTCTTTGCAAGGTTCTGCTATTACTAATGACAAAAAAGAAGCGCAGCCAAAATCTTATTTATACCATACTATACAGCGGAACGAGAGCCTTAAAGCTATTTCTATTAAATACCGAGTACCTATTCCTATTTTATTGGAAATTAATGGAATCCATGAAGGTAAATTACCTAAACCTGGAAATCGGATTAAAGTAAAAATGGTAAATTAATTTATTGGAAATTACAACCAAGCCATTATATAAAACTCCTCTTTAGACTAAGGAATAATCAAAAGAGGAGTTCCTAAGTAATAAGACTAAATATTATCTCGCCAAAACAATTCGCTGACTGACAACGGATTTTTCAGTTCTTAAAACAGCAATAAATAATCCTGTCGTTAAATCTCCACTATCAAAAGTTACTTGATACCTACCTGCTGCTTGCCAATCCCCATCGTAATAAGTTTCGATTAGCCGTCCAAAGTTGTCATAAATTGACAATGCTATTTTTTCTTCTTGAGGTAATTGAAAAATAATTTGCGTAGAACTTATAAATGGATTAGGATATATTTTTAGAGAAATATTCGATATATTAGAAGGTAAGTTATTTTGATTTTGCCGTGAAATACTACTATTATCTACAACTAAAGTTGCCAATGGATGTTGTCCACAACTATCAATTTTAGCTAAAAAATTACTACCCGCCATAGCATGAAAACCAGGCATCAAACTAATCACATCACCCGCTTGGAAAGTAACTAAATTGGCATTTGGTTCAACTGTTCCCTCTGATGTAATCATAGCATTAGCTTGATGCATTTCTACGTCTACCGGGTGGTCATTAATAATAATCATGATATCTCCGTCATATGTATCATCACAATCAGTGAAATTGGACACATAATTACTTGGAGGAGTTTCTCCAGAACAGACGACAGTACTGGTGTTTGCATCACCATAACCATCCATATCATTATCTAAGAAATAGTAGCTACCACTCACGTCAAAGGTGGCTACAGTTCTGGAACTAGGACAGCCAGCACATTCACATTGTGCATAAAACGTATGAGTTCCTACTTGGTTAGGGTCTACAGTACCCGTATTAACAGGGTCAAAAGTGTCCCCTGTATATAGCATATTCCCATTTGTTGGCGCATCCCACCAAGTAATGACGGAAGGAGCAGGATTGACAATAAGGGTAATACTTTCAACCACACCGTGGTCGAGAGAAGTATAGCTATCATAAAAACAGATGGTCCAATCTCCATTAGCCGTTTCTCCATTAAGTGTGGAAAATAAATCTATAGATTGGAAGGCACCTTCAATAGCATAGGTAGTGGTTCCACTACTAGGATTACACATATTTTCTAATTCCTCTGCCGTCATAGATGCAGTATCAGCAAAAATTAGGTTTAAGTTATTTTGATGACAGCCCCAAGAAGACGCAGGTATTCCTGGACCATTAAAAAGGGAGATTACCGTACCATCAGGAGATTGTAAGGTAGCGGATAAATCACCTACCCAAGTGTGTTGTACCTTCATGCTCAAATAAATCTCCGAGACGGGTTGCGTATTGCCACTAACAGATATAGTTTCACAGACAGTGGTATTACTAGCATTAATTGCACTATTAGGTTCAACAGTAATCGCATCACAAATATCGCCACTACAAGTAGCCGTTAACCCTTCTCCAGAAGCGGGAATATCTGTTAAACATATTTCAAAATCAGTCACAGTAAGTGGGGCAATAATTGTTGTATTGATAGTAATAGAAGAATCGGGGGAAGCACAGAGATTATCTCCTGATGGGCGAATAGCCACGGAATAACTACCAGTAGTTAAGCCAGTAAAAACACCTGTAGCATTGATAATAGTTGTACCTCCAGTTGGGGTAAGTAAATAGTCTAAAGAACCACTAAAATTAGAAGTTATCGTTACCGACCCATCTGCTACCTCATTACAACTTTCATTTATAATATTAAGGGTATTTATAGTTGGTGTAATAGCGGTTAAAGTAATAGACTGTGGACTAGACGCGCAATCTGCATCTCCTTGTGTCCTTAAAACAATTTGGTAGTCACCAGCAGATAAATTAGAAAACACACCAGTTGTATTAATAATTTCACTGCCCCCAATTGGAGTAAGTACATATTCCACGGGGTTAAAGGCGCTAGCCGTAACCGTAATATTTCCATCATTACTTCCACAATTTTCTGGAGTAGTGTTGATAGTATTGACTACAGGAACAAGACAGTCAGCACAACTAATCGTAGCTACCCAACCAGAACGTAGGACAGAACCATCAGAATCAAAGACAAAAGTCAAACAGCCACTTTCATTAGTAGCAGAGATGAGCCCTCCATTCGGCAAATCATCAGGAGAAGTTCCACAAAAAGCCCCTAGAGAAGGAGCACTAGTACTATTTCCATTATAGATGGTCAAGTCATCCCAGCAACTAGTTGATCCAGCGGTTTCCAATTCAAAGCTCGTGAAATTGACGATAACCGCATCTCCAACATTATCAGGGCAAAATATCCACTCTTGAAATTCATTATTTTCATAATTGCCATTTGCGCCACCACTATCTGTAAAGGTTTGTCCACAAGAAGAAATAGTAGAGAAGCTAAAAACATTATAACTACTCGTTGCACAAGAATTACTTTTAACCCGCCAAAAATAAGTAGTATTTGGGGATAAAAGTCCTGAGGCATAGGAAGTCCCAGTGATAGTTGATACATCTAAAATAATAGTATTAAAAGCGGCATCAGTAGCTATTTGCAAATCATAATGGGTCGCACCTGTAGCAGTATTCCACGAAAGGGTTTGATTTAAACTACTAACCGTCGAGTTATTAGCAGGAGCAACTAAGGTCGGTGCATCCGCAACAGGTAAAATCTCTAAGGTCCCTGATTTATCATGAGCAATAGTTCCATCCGTTCCGTTTATTGTTAGTAGATGGTCTCCTTCTGCTATCCCTGAGGTATTTGATATTGTCCAAGTGGTAGTAGCAGGAAAGGAACTAAAAGTTGTCTCTGCTAAATTAGAGTTAGTACCAGCAGGAAAAACATTATCTGAAATAGTGACGGTACCGGTATAACCATTAAAAGCTAAAACAGAAACATCGTATACAAAATCAGAACCAGCACAAGCAGATTTTCTATTAGGGTTAATAACGATTGCATAGTCAGGTGTAGTAATACAATTTTCATTGACACCAGGAGGTAAATCAAATGCCTCTGTTCCATCCGTTTTACTACTAGAACTACCTTGGTCTGCACTATACCCCAAACCTCTTTTAGCAAAAGCTCTCCAAATCAAACAACTATTAGCACCCGCGTATAATGCGGTATCAGCTTTTAAAATAGCATCTCTACCATCTATAAAACCAGGACTACAGGGTTGCAATTTCATTCCCTCTAATACTAGTTGCATAGCAATATTATTTCCTCCTGTGCCTTGATAAATATCTTCATCAAAACCATGTTCCTCAATTAATTCCCAAGACATCTCCCAAATCATCGCACACCAAAGAGACCCTACACCGTGAGGAGCAGTAAGTCCACTGATGTCATCATAGGTATGTGGATTAATAGTCATGTCCGTGGAGTAAGGATAAGTTCGGATACCATTTCCAGTAGTTGGCTGATTAAGTGCATAGGTGCCAACCCCTCTTTTGTCAGGGCCTTGGTCGGTAGCTTTCATGGAGAGCATGACCCCCCAATAATCACTCCATCCCTCACCCATTTGTTCGGTATTATTCAGGCACCCACTGTTGGAGGCGCCACCTGTCAAACGAATAGAGATACCATGGCCATATTCGTGCAAAATGATACCATTATCTAAGTCTCCATCAATATCTGGAGTTGGTGCAGTCCATAAAAACATTTGCATTCTAGGATTAGAGCCATCAGGTGGAGTTGAGAAGTTTGCATTATTTGAACCGCTACCATCTTGGGCATCGGCATAGACATAATCACTACCGAATCCACCATTTCCATAATTATTTTCTTGAAAGTTACCACTAGCTTCATCAAAACCAAGTCGGTAGGCAACATCATGGATAATATTATTCCAATAAAAAAGATTAGTAATCATCGCATCTTCATTATTGATAGGTTCTAAATTCAAATCGATAGGATAATCAAAAGTCAAACTAGTCCCACCATCTGGACTATAACCAGTACCATTATTTCCATTTCTATCTTCTTGTGCATGTACATTATTTCCTCTAGTAATGGTATATTCAGCACCAGCTGCACCGTTATCATCATGCCAGCCATAAGGAGAGGCGATAGCATCGGAGGGGTCACTAACAATAGTTCTCGTTCCGTGATTAGGGCTTTCTACAGGTACCGCATAAACATTATAACCTGCAACCATACTACTAGTATGATTGGTATTGTTAGGCTTAGGTATGTTTAAATGGTGTTGATGATTCAGGTTCGTTTCTTCTTGGCATTCATCTGTTTTTTTAAAGCTACAAGAGAGCGTCCAGTTATTTTTATCTAAAACCTGACCCGATTGTGCATCCACTCTAATGCTCCACCAATTGGCATGATTAAGTTCCAGAATAGAAAAATCCCAAGCAAGCTTTAAGTTACCATTAGTATCAGCTTGGTAAACTAATTTGACAGGAATATTTTCTAATGAAATCCCACCTTTACTAAGGAGTACTCGATTACCAGAATTATCTAGTACTTTAATTACTTCGATGGGGTCAGTAATATGATAGCCCAACCGTTTAGCAGCAGTGGCCACGGCTTCAGCGGCTTTCAGTTGAGGGGTGGCAGATGCATTAGCTTGATTAATATTAGCCGCCGCATTGGGCTGGAAATTGTTATGATAACTTAATGGGGAAGCATTTTTTTTATCTTGCATCAAATGAAGGGATGCATTTGCTCCAATGATTTCAATGCCTTGATATTGTTGACGAATATAAAGATGGCGAACATTACTATTTTTACTTACATGGTTATCTGTAATAGACCACTCTGAGACATCTTGTGCGGAAAGACTAAACTCATTGGCAGTGGAATTTAATTGTTGTTGAATAATAAATTCTAGGCTTTGACTTGAGAGTTGTAGGGTCATAAAGACCAAAAAACTGGTAAAAAGGAGGTATTGTTTCATATTTAGGTATTTGGTTTATAAGTAAAAAAATAAACAATATAGAGTGTGATACTATATAGGCATATAATTCATTGGGAAGACGTAAATAGTGTGAGATTGATAGATAGTTTCGATGGTAGAGTTCAAAAATAGGATTTTTTTTTATAAAATTTATTTTTTGAAGAAATATTTATAGGTTTTAACATGGGTGGCTAATCTTCTGTAGAATGGGATGGTCAGGAGTAAGTAGAATTTGTAATATAGAAAAGAAGTGGCTTGATAAAATGTTAAACTCAAATAGCTGCTTAATTTATTGGGTCTCATTTCGTTAAAATTACTATATTGAGACCAGCCCACAATGTCTGTGAAAAAGAGCTTGATAATCACCCAGTTAAACCCGACTTAAATGAAACTTTCCAGTCTCATTAGCACTACCTTGTTTTTTTTCTTCATAATAAATGTTACTTCGCTTTATGCTCAGTTGTCTGGCACCGTTACCGATAGTGAAGGTGAACCCTTAGCCTTTGCTAGTGTATATTTAAAAGGTACTTCTGAAGGGACGACGACCAATATTGAGGGGGATTATGAATTAAATTTGGTGACAGGTGATTATGAAATTGTGTTCCAGTACGTTGGTTATCAGCAACAAATTAAACGGGTGACAATTGGCGATAAGCCGACGCGCTTAAATGTGATTTTACCACAGCAAGCGGTTAATTTACAAGAAGTAGTTGTATCCGCCAATGCTGAAGACCCTGCCTATCCAGTTATCCGAAAGGCGATTGCCAAACGCGATTATTATCTAAAACAGGTGAAGGCTTATTCCTGTGATGTTTATATAAAGGGCATACAAAAAATCTACAAGGCACCCAAAAAAATTATGGGAATGGATGTCGATGTGATGACCGATGGGGTCTTAGATTCTAATCGACAAGGCATTGTTTATTTATCAGAATCTTTGGCAAAATTGCATAAACAAGAACCCAATGATTATAAGGAAATAATGATTTCTTCAAAGATATCGGGCAATGACAATGGTTTTAGTTTTAATAGTGCAGGGGCAATGGATTTTAATTTTTATGAAAATACGATAAGTGGATTAGGTCGAGAAGTGATGTCTCCGATAGGGAATCGGGCTTTGTCTTATTATCGGTATAAATTGGTTGGTACGTTTTCTGATGAATCAGGAAATTTAATTAATAAAATAGAAGTCTTTCCCAAAAATCCAGCTTTACCCGTTTTTTATGGGCACATTTATATTGTAGAAGATTTATGGAATATTCAAAGTTTAGAATTGGGATTGACCAAAGAAGCGATGAAGATTCCTGTGGTAGATTCGTTAATATTTAAACAAGTGCATGTACCTGTCCAAGCACCCGATGTCTGGCGACAATTTTCGCAGACCATTAATTTTAAAATTAGTGTAATGGGGTTGGAAACAGGCGGTACTTTCACAGGGATATTTACCAATTATGATTTAGTGCCAAATTTTAAGGACGATTTTTTCTCCAATGAAGTCCTAAAAGTAGAAGCAGAATCCAATCAGAAAACATTGATGTATTGGGATACAGTCCGCCCCATTCCATTGACGACCGAAGAGGCGGTAGATTATGTGGTAAAAGACAGTTTACAAATTGTTCGAAAATCAAAACCTTATAGAGATTCGATGGATGCGATAAGCAATCGTTTTAAGACCATGGATTTATTTGCGGGCTATACGCATAGAAGAAGTTTTAAAGGACAGTCTTTAAGTATAGCTTCACCATTGACGACGATACAGTATAATACAGTGCAAGGGTATTACGGCTATCTGAATTTAAACTATTTCAAACGTTTTGACGAAGAAGGGAACAACTGGATGCGGATAGCTCCAAGTTTATCCTATGGGTTTGGAGATAAAGAATGGCGAGGGAAAGTGAATATGACTTATAGTTGGGAGTATAAAAAATACCGACAAATGCGAATAAGTGGCGGGAGAGAAGCGGCACAATTTAATGGCAATAAGCCTATTTCAGAGACTGTAAATACGCTTTACACGACCTTATTTCATCGAAATTATGCCAAAATATACGATGCTTACTTCGGTGAAGCACAGTATCGACAAGAATTTTGGAATGGGGGTTTGTTCTACTTTAATTTAGAATATACTAGCAGAAAGCCATTGATAAATGAAAGCGATATTAGCTATTTTTATAAAGAAAGTCGAGTTTTTACAGCTAACGACCCTAAAGACCCGAATAATTTTACGCCTTCATTTGACCCACATCAAGCACTTATTTTTCAAATGAGATTTCGCCTACGATTTGGACAGAAATACCTGACTTACCCCGATAGAAAAATTATTACAGGGACTAAATTTCCCGATATGTGGATACGTTATCGGAAAGGGATTAACAGCCTTGGAAGCGATGTTGATTTCGACCATTTATCAGCGGAGATTCGAAAAACGATAGATATGGGTTTATTTGGCTATTCTCAATTTAATATAGAAGGTGGATTATTTTTAAATAAAAGTAAAGTAAGTTTTATAGATTACAAACATTTTAATGGCAACCAAACGGCCATAGGCAATCCGAATCAGTACCGCTTTTCTTTTTTGCGCTTGCCTTATTATGATTTTAGCACCACCAATAGTTATTTGGAAGGACACTATCAACATCACTTTGAAGGCTTCTTTTTGGACAGGTTACCACTGTTTAGAAAATTAGGATTTAAGACGGTAGTTGGTGCGAAAGCGTTAATTACGGGTGGAGAAAATTATTTTGAGCTGCATGCAGGTCTAGACAATATTGGGGTGAATATCATTCGCTTGTTTAGAGTGGATGCGGTGGCAAGTATTCAAAATGGGGATTTAAATTGGGGTGTAGTAGTCGGCATAAGTTTTTAGAGAGATGATAGTTAAGGAAAAGTAAAATATGTTTTAAAATGAACTGCCGCTTTGATAAAAGTTGTTTATAAACTAAATTCGAGTCAAATTCATTAAAAAAATGACCAAACAGCAAGTCATACAAGCCGTAAAATCTAGTATTGCCAAAGCAGATACGCCCAAAGCACTAAAGGAGTTGATTGCTTTTTTAGAAGCTAATCGGCCTTATCGTTCTATGAGTAAAGTGGCTCGGTTGGCACAAGCAAAATATGAAGGTGCGGAAAGAGATTTTAGCCAAGGGTTAGTAGAAAAAGAGGACGCCAATTTAGTATATAACTCAGTTAATCGGACTGTTTTACAGTTAGTAGAAGATATAGAAAATGACGATTTTGACATAAGTCATTACGAACCAGCTATGCGTCCAAGTACTGGGCAGAGAAATATGACAAGTGTATTAATCGGTATTTTTTTGGTGTTAGCGAGTGGTTTAGGTTATTATATATATACGACGATTAAAGAACCGCCACCATTGCCAATAGTAGAAAAGTTAACGTGTCCAGATTTCACCGAAAATGCAGAATTTAATGTGTTATTACTTCCTTTTCAACCAAATACGAAGGATGAATTAACACCACATATAACGATAAAAAGACGATTGGCAAGTAAATCAGCTGAAGAAAATTTAAATACGAGTATAGAGATTGATAAAGACTATTTTGACCATCATGATACCCCTGGAGAATCTGAAGCCGCCGCCGCTGGGAACGATTGTGGCGCTCAAATGGTCATCTGGGGTATTTGGGAAAAAGTGCCTACTGGGATTATTATTGCTACAGATTTTAAATATTTAGGTTTGCGGGACCGATTTGGTTTTCAAAAACTAAAATTAGAAGGGGATGGACAAATCGATACCGTTTTTGCGCTATCAAATATCGAGACGCAAGGACATTTGACCCAAGATATCGAAGAACTGATTGAAAATTATTTTGGCTTGATTGCTGGATTCTCCAATCAACCCCAAGCAGCTATCAAATCTCTAGAAAAAGGAGTTCCTTCTACCAAAGATACAGCAGCGTTTTTATTGAATCAGATGACCTTAGCGAATAGTTATTTAGCCATTGGGGACAATCAAGCGGCCTATAATGTCTACGACAATATTCTAGAGGTGCATCCTAATTATGGGTTTGCTAGAAATAATCGAGGAGTTTTATTGTATGAAAAAGGACAATATGTAGAAGCTGTAGAAGACATGGATGTGAAATTAGCAAAAACACCGAATGATGCAGATGCCTTAATCGTTCGAGCAAACGCCAATATTAAACTAGACGAGCTCTATAAAGCGGAAGAAGATTTGCAAAGAGCGAAGATTATCCAACCCAATAAATTACAACTAGAATCGACCTCTAAGGTATTAGAAAAGAGAAAGGCGGAGAAAGTTAAAATGATTGAAGCAGCAAGCAATACTTTAAAAACCAATACCAATTCTTTAAGCGCTTTAAATAATCGAGCTGCTGCTTATGAAAGTTTAGGTCAGCACGAAATGGCCATTAAAGATGCCAATCGTGCGATTCAATTAAGTAGTAAAAATTCAGTGGCCTACGAAACGTTGATTGAGGCATATGCCAATAAGAAAGATTCGATTAAAGTAAAAACGATTCTTAAGCAGGCAAGGCAAAAGGGAATAAACTTAAAAAAGCTAGAAAAGAAAAGTTTTATGAAAAAAATACCCAAAAATTAAACTGTTGTAGTATTTTTGGGTTGAGCAAGTAGAAAATCATTTAATCATCAATATTAATAACCTTACTATGACAGCCAAAAATATAATGAAAAGGCTAAAAGATGGAAATGCCCGATTTGTAAAAGACAAATTAGATGGTAAACTTCAAAATAGCAGCCGAAGAAGCGAACTAACTGGTGGACAGGACCCTTATGCAATCATTCTCAGTTGTGCGGACAGTAGAGTCGTGCCAGAATTAGCATTTGATACAGGATTAGGAGAACTATTTGTGTTAAGAGTCGCAGGTAATGTAGCAAATACGTCTACGATTGCCAGCATCGAATATGCAGTAGCACATATCGGTTCTCCAGTTTTAGTGGTCTTAGGTCACGAAAGTTGTGGAGCAGTAACTGCGGCTGTTGGCGGTGGCGATAATGGGTATAACCTAAATCACTTATTATCTCATATTACACCTGCAATTGCAGCCACTAGAAAAAATGCTTCTGTAAACACCGTCGTAAAGAAAAACGCAGAATTGACAGTAGAAGAGTTAAAAGCGCGTTCTTCCATTATTGCAGGTGCAGTTAAAAAACGTAAATTAAAAATCGTTCCTGCTTATTATAATTTAGGCAGTGGGAAAGTAGAATTTTTATAGCATTAAAAAATGTTGTTTGGAAATAGTATCTTTGATTAAACCAAAATACTATTTCCAAATGCAACATTCACAAACCATATTTTGTCTCCTCTTCCTGCATTGTGCCTGTATTATTGATGCACAATGTCCCATCCTTTTTGAAATAGGCCTTGTACATACTACCGTTAATTTAGAATGTGGCGACACCTTACAATTGAGGGTTACCGCACCAGCAACAGACTCCACCTTACAAATAAATTGGACCACAAATGTTGGAAATATTATAGCCGGGGAACAAACTTTAGCTCCTACTGTCAATGCTTTAGGAGCTTATAAAGTAGAGGTAAGTACAACTATTGACAACGTAGTATGTATTGATGAAAAACAGATTTTGGTTGAGTCCAGAATTAGAGAGCCGCTAAATATAGTTTTTCCAGAAAGTATCAATTGTAATCAACCAGAGGTGTTATTAGAAGCTATAGATAATGTCAATCGAGCAGAATACCTTTATAAGTGGACAACTACGCTTGGTAATATAGTATCAGACCCCAATATGTCGACGGTTACCATTAATAGTGGGGGTATTTATAATTTGCAGCGGACTGATTTAATGGGGAATTGTCCAGTAAATGTTCCTGTAGTTGTTTTTGAAGAGCGAATTGCTAATTTCTATTTTGATTTTTTGCCGCCTGATTGTGAACAAACACGAGCAATTATTTCATTTACCAACATTATAGGAGGAAGTGGGACTTTTACATATTCTATAGATGGTGGGACAACTTTTAAAGAAGAGCCCGATTTTTTTATTCCAATAGAAGGAAATTATTCTTTAGTGGTAAAAGATGAATCCAATAACTGTGTTTTAGCTAAAGACACGATGCTTGCTTTTATACCAATTGTCCAAGAACTTAGCTTACTGAAAGAAATATCCCTTAAAAAAGGAGCAACCTATCAATTCCCATTAAACATGAATTTACCAGATTTTTTAATTGAGGAAATTCAATGGTCACCAACGGTAGGTTTGAGTTGTACGGATTGCCCCAATCCATTTTTAACCGTCAGTCAAAATCAATCCTATCAGGTGATAGTTAGAGATATAAATGGTTGTGAGGCGGAAGCAAGTATTGAAGTCCTCATTGCTAAATCAACGGATACCTATATTCCAACCATTTTTTCTCCAAATCTTGATGGGCGGAACGATAGATTTATTATTCATGCGAATACGAAGAAGGTTAGTAAAATTCAAGAATTGCTAATTTTTGACCGCTATGGTAGTTTGGTTTTTGAAAATAATGATTTTTTACCCAATAACCCTGCGAAAGGTTGGGATGGTCGTTTTAAAAATCAAGATATGCCAACGGGCATTTATGCCTTTTTTGCCCAAATAGAATTAGTTGATGGGACTACTAAATTGTTTAGTGGGCCAATTACATTGGTTAGATAGATTTAGCTTTTTCCCTTAGCACAAATTTCTGCGTCTTACCCGTAGAAGTCTTAGGTAAATCTCCAAAAATAATATGTCTAGGCGCTTTAAATCTTGCAATTTCTGAACGGACAAAATCTATTAACTCTTTTTCTGTTACGGTTGCTCCTTCTTTTAAAGCTACAAAAGCACAAGGTGTTTCGCCCCATTTCTCATCAGCTTTGGCCACGACGGCCGCGTCCATTACCGCAGGATGTTTGAACAAAGCGCCTTCTACCTCAATACTAGAAATATTTTCACCACCAGAAATAATAATGTCTTTAGAACGGTCTTTTAATTGGATATAGCCATTTGGTAAGGTAACTGCCAAATCACCACTGTGGAACCAACCACCTGCAAAGGCTTTTTCATTAGCCGAAGGGTTTTTTAGATAACCTTTCATCGTATTATTTCCTCGAAAGAGTACTTCTCCCATCGTTTCCCCATCCCAAGGAACTTGTTCTAACGTTTCTGGATGAGCCACGATTAAATCTTCGGAGACAGGATAAGTCACGCCTTGAGCAGCTTTGATTTCTGCTTGTTCATCAGCGGGCAATTCATTCCAATCATTATTCCAATCACAAACAGTGGCAGGACCATAGGTTTCCGTTAGTCCATATACATGGGTAATTTCAAAACCATTTTGTGCCATTTCATTTAAGACCGCAGCAGGAGGAGGAGCTCCAGCTATCATTCCTTTGACTAGGTGCTTTTTCTGAGCTTTTAAAGCAGCAGGGGCATTGGCAATCATGCTATGCACAATTGGCGCTCCACAATAGTGGGTAACCTTTTCATGAATAATAGCATTGTAAATATCTTCTACGACGACTGCTCTTAGACAAATACTAGTGCCTCCAACGGCTGCTAATGTCCAAGGAAAGCACCAACCATTGCAATGGAACATTGGCAGCGTCCATAGATAAACGGGGTGTTTACCTAATTCCCAAGCAACAATGTTTCCTAAAGCGTTTAAGTACGCTCCACGATGATGATAGACGACGCCTTTGGGATTGCCTGTAGTGCCAGAGGTATAGTTTAAGGAAATAGCATCCCATTCGTCTGTCGGCAATTGCCAGTCAAAATCAGGGTTGCCGTCTTGCAAAATAAATGCTTCATAATCTATGTGACCTAATGCTTCATCACCCGTTTCATTAGGGTCAATAATATCAATAACTAGTGGCTTATTTTTTACTAAGGTTAAAGCTGCTTTAATGGTGGGGGTTGCCAAAGTATCTGTTAATAAAATCTTGGTATTGGCATGGTCCATCATGAATGCTATATTCTTGGCATCCAAACGCGTATTGATAGCATGCAAGACCCCACCAGCCATTGGTACCCCAAAATGTGCTTCGTACGTTTCGGGTGTATTAAAACCTAAGATAGATACAGTTTCTCCTTTTTGGAGTCCATTTTTTTGTAAAGCAGCGGCTAGTTGTCGAGTACGTTGATAAGTCTCTTTCCAAGTAAATCGTTGCTCACCATAAACTAAGGAAGGTTTATTCGGATAAACATAAGCAGCTCTTTTGATAAAAGTAAGCGGAGATAATGGGGTGAAGTTCGCTTGGTTTTTAGCTAAGCCTTGGTCGTATTGATTCGTAGTCATGATGATGATAATTTACGCTTAAATTTTATGATTGCTTTATCTAGCTAAGCCATCCGTGTTCCTTCATTAATCCGTGGTAGGAATTAAATTTAAAGGGACACGGATGTATAGTCTTTTCTTTATACTTTATTTCAAAACTAAATCTAATGAAAAACAATATGTAATAGAACCAACGAAAGAAGTAAAGCAATCCCAGCTCTAGTCAACTGTGGCGATGCAGATTGATAAGTATCTTTCAACGGACGCATACCCTTTGTAAAAACAGCAGGCAAAGCAATAATCAAAAAGCCAATGCCAATAACCAAACTTGCGCGCACAAAGTAATTCATATCAGGGAATAAATATTCCAAAGTTAAATGAGAAATGAAAGTACTAAGGAAGCCAACAATTACTAATCTATAATTTGGTTTAAGAACGAATCCAGCCACACAAATCAATACTACAATGCCTGTGATAATATAATATCGAAGCTCATTTAAAGTATGTGTAAATGCCACTTCGACAGCAGAAAATTTAGAATATAATAGGATTAATCCCATGCCTACACCTGTAAATAAGGTCACTAGAATGGTTTGCCGACCAGCCGCTACCATTTGTTTGTCCGATGCATCTTTATTTATATAGCCTTTATAAATGTCCACCGACCAAAGGGTAGCTAATGAATTAAACGTAGAATCAACGGTACTCATCAAAGAAGCAAATAAGGCACAAAGTATCAATCCTCTTGCGCCTAAGGGCAAATAGTTAGTGACTAAATAAGGGAAAGTTTGGTCAGGGTCTTGTAATGGATTATCCACCAAAATACCCGCCAATGCGATACCAGGAATAATAATCAAAACCGCCATAAAATATTTTAAAACACCGCCCACCATCAAGCCAATTTGTGCTTCTTTTAAACTTCTCGCTGCCAAAGAACGTTGTACCACACTTTGGTTCGCACACCAATAATTGATATTCAATAAAAACCAGCCAAAGACAGCTGTCCAAGGCAATTGAGGATGGTCTGCGGGTAGGTGCAAATGCATGAGTTCTGGTGTCTTTCGATACAATTCTCCCCAACCACCAAGGTGATTCATCGCTGCTACTAAAACTGCAATACCACCACCAACGATAATGGCAAATTGAATTAAATCCGTTTTGACCACCGCTGCCAAACCACCTAAATAGGTATAGATAGCAGAGAAAATACCTAGCCCTGCTAATAAGATACCCACCCGAGTAGTTCTGTCTTCATGAATGAAAGATAAATAATCGCCAAAGACTAAATCCGCTGCATACGCACCCCAAAACAAAGCACCTCCCAAGGCAATAGTCGAGAATAAAAGGATATTAGAAATGGAGTAAAATAAACTAGCGGTAGCCCCTAATCGATTTTTTATAAACTGAGTAACGGTGATTACTTTATCTTTTAAATAGAGCGGAATAAAAATAAAAGCAGACATCCAAAGCCCTTGAATCGCATTAATTTCTAGGTTTCCTTGTGCGAGCCCATACAGATAAGCTGACCCCATCATTCCTAAAAATTGGTAGCCTTGTACATTGGTGGCAATCGTTGAAATGGCTACGGAGTACCACCTTAGATTACGAGAGCTTAAGAAATATTCTTCAGTCGTCACATCTTTTCCCATCCTACCAGAAAGGGCAACAATAAAAATAGTGGTGAAGTAAGCTAAAACGATGAGTAAGTCTATCAGCATGGTGGTCGATTTGTTTGGAGCGAAGATAGGGAATAGTGAGGTAATAAGGTAATGAGGTTAATAAGGCGATGAGGATAAGGGGAGAAGGTTACTTAATATTATTAAGTTAAAGATTCGAAGAAGAAAGTTCAAGTTCAAGAATCAAGTTCAAGTTCAAAAAGCAACTGTTGAACCCTTTGAACTTGAACTTGATACTTGCGCTTGAACTTAAAAATCTTAAACCTTTCTCTTAACTTCTTAGAATCGGTAGGTTGCTAGATTTTATGATAAGGTTTTCTATTTTTGCTGAATGACGAACCAACAAAAAGTACCAATATACATTTTACCTGTTATTGTTTTTGCACAGTTCGCAGGTACATCTCTTTGGTTTGCAGGCAATGCGATTGTAGGGGACTTGCAAGTTGCTTTGCAATTGGAAGCAGGCGTAATAGGAGATATTACCGCAGCGGTACAATTTGGTTTTATCATCGGTACTTTGATTTTTGCTTTTTTATCCATCGCCGACCGTTTTTCTCCGAGTAAAGTTTTTTTAATTTCGGCTGTTTTAGGGGCGTTATTTAATTTGGCAGTCTATTTATTTGCACGAGATTTATTTTCTTTATTATTGCTTCGATTTGCCACTGGTTTCTTTCTAGCGGGGATTTATCCTGTAGGTATGAAAATCGCATCGGACTGGTATGCCCAAGGATTAGGTAAAGCTTTGGGGTATTTAGTGGGTGCTTTAGTTTTAGGGACTGCTTTTCCACATTTATTAAAAGTATTTGGACAAACTTTACCTTGGGAAATGATTTTGTGGACGACTTCAGGATTAGCGATATTGGGAGGAATATTATTATCCATACTTGTGCCAGATGGTCCTAATCGAAAAGCAGGGGTAAAGTTTGAATGGAATGCGTTACCTAAAATATTTGGATTTAAGGAATTTCGAGCAGCGGCTTTCGGTTACTTCGGACACATGTGGGAACTATATACTTTTTGGGCTTTCACTCCTTTGATACTAAATACTTATAATGAGTTGAACCAAACAAGCTTAGATGTTTCCTTATGGTCTTTTATTATCATTACGACGGGCACTTTGGGCTGTATTGTAGGCGGGTATATTTCTTTGAAAAAAGGAAGCGCAAAAGTGGCTTTTGGGATGTTGTTAGTTTCGGGATGTTGTTGCTTATTATCGCCTTTATTTTTTCAATTATCATCTAATTTGTTTTTGGTAGGGATGTTAATTTGGGGATTTACGGTTGTTGGAGACTCTCCACAATTTTCTACGATAGTTGCGAAAACTGCTCCTAGTTTATACATTGGGACGGCGTTGACGATTGTCAATTGTATAGGATTTGCTTTGACGATTGTGAGTATTCAAGTCTTAAATTATTTGCAATCGATTTTAGGGGTATCTAATGTGTTTCTGGTTTTATTGATTGGCCCCTTAATTGGATTGTTTTCAATCCAGAAAATTCTTAGTAAATCATAACATCAGGTTATTTTTGAAAAGGAAAAATTCAACTAAAAAGATGAATTTATTTTAATAAAATCCTAGGCACATCAATCACCTTTGCGCGCAAATATTCTCCCAAAGATTTAGCCTGCCCATCCGTCTTAGTAGAGGCAGCGACGCCTTCTTCTAAAAATCCTAATAGATAGAAGTTGACACCCAATAAATTGGGGTAGTCGTAACGAATAATCTCATAGGGTCTGGCTTCAGGCATTAATTCTTTTAATCTATCAACTGTTAAGTATTCTTTTAAGAAAGCATATGATTCGGGTGTTTTTCCCCAGACACCTAAGTTGGCATTGCCTCCTTTATCACCAGAGCGAGCAGCAAATAGTCGACCTAAAAAGACCTTTTTAGTCGCTTTACTTTTGAAAGTAGTAGTCGCTTTTGGGCTTGATTTTTTTAAGGTAATCGGCTTGCCATTGTAGGT
>CALJVJ010000072.1 GCA_937974625.1 uncultured Saprospiraceae bacterium | reverse complement strand
AAAGCCTTAATAGGGTTCGAAACCGCTGCTCTAATCGCTTGATAACTTACCGTTAAAAAGGCAATCAGCATGGCAATGACACCCGCAATGATAAAAACAGACCATTGAATATCGATTCTAAACTCAAAATTATTTAGCCATTGATTCATCACCATATAAGCAAGTGGCCCTGCCAATATTAAGGCAATCAAAACAAGTTGTAAAAAGTCTTTCGACAATAAACCAACAATTCCTGGCACACTAGCGCCCAAGACTTTTCTGATGCCAATTTCTTTAATCCGTTGATTGGCAGAATGCGTAGCCAAACCAAATAGACCTAGGCAAGAAATCAAAATAGCCAGTAGCCCAAACCCCTTACAAGTAGCAGACATTCTAGCATCATCTTCATAAAATCGAGCAATACTTTCATCTAAAAATCTTCCGACAAAAACTTGTTCAGGCAATACCGTATCAAATCCTTTTTTGATAGCAGCAACCGTAGCTTGAACATTATCAGGGCGGATTTTGACACCTGCCGACCAATAAAATTCTTTTCGATTCATTACTACTAAGGGTAGATGTTCTTTATGTAAAGAGTGGGTATGAAAATCTTTAACAACACCGATAATGGGTAATTTTCTACTTTGTCCAATAGTAATAATTTGTCCAATAGCTTCATTCGGATTGTCCACCCCTAATTTTCTTAAAGTCGTCTCATTTACCACACAATTTCGCATGGTATCAGAATTGCCCAACCACTTTCCAGCTAATAATTCTAAGCCATAAGTTGCTGCATAGCCTTCATCCGCAAATTTCGAGGTGATATTATAGGGTTCATCTTCTGGTCTAGAGGCATAAGAAAAGTTAGACGACCAGGTATTCCCTGACAAGGGTTGGTCGCTATTAAGGCTAAGGGTCTCTACTTCAGGGATTTGAAGCAAGGTCTGTTTTAAAGCAGATTGTCGATTACCATTAGATTCATCTCCATTAAAATTAAAAGTATAGACTAAATCTTTAGCAAAACCCAAATCTTTGGACCGCATATAATCCAATTGGTTAATGGTAATAATAGCACCAATAATCAATGCTTGAGCAATAATAAACTGGCTAACAACTAGTCCTTTTCTTAAGGAAATACCGCCAAAAGATTCCTTTGACACCTTACTTTTGAGCGCTTCTACTGGTTGAAATCTAGATAACTTTAAAGCAGGATATATGCCTGACAAAACCGTAACGACTATAGCAACCGCCCCTAAGAATCCTAGTACTTTAGGGTCACTTAAAAAAGGCAATGCATTTGGTACATCAGAAACGTGTTGTAATAAAGGGGAACTCACAGCAGCCAAATTGGCGCCCAAAAGCACAGCAATTAATACAATAACACCCGTTTCCGTCATAAATTGGTTAATCAAATCAATCGGTCTACTCCCCAATGTTTTTCTCACCCCAACTTCTTTGGCACGTAAAGTCGCTTGAGCTGTAGCAAGGTTAATAAAATTAAAACAAGCTATAATCAAAATTAATAAACCAATAAACCCTAACACTTTAAGTCTTGCTTTGCTAACCATATGCGTTCCGGAATTACCGTATCGGTCATCATAGTGTAAGGTCGCTAATGGTTGTAATGTATGAAATCTGCCTTGTCTCCCATCCTCATTTGAATATTCTTTGGCACCTACTTTGCCAAGCACCGCTTCAGCTGATTCAAATTGATTCACATCCTTCAACATGGCGAAAAACTGGTTATTGGAACTACAACTACCCCAACCACCTCCATAGAAAAAGGCTTTTTTGTTATTTTCCACCGTTTGATAGGAAATCAGATAAGGAAACGAAAAATCACAGTTCGGGGGCAAATCTGTCAAAATACCCGTTACTTTTACCGGAACTATATTATCAATCATCAAAGTTTGGCCAACGGCATCTTCCCAATTATCAAAACATTTTTCCGCCCAAGTTTTTGTCAAAACAATAGTACCTGGCTCAGTCAAAACCGTTGCTCTTTCTCCTGCAATTAATTCAAAGTCGAAAATGGATAGAAAATCGGGGTCTGCAAACATGCCAATATTTTCATCGGGCATGGCAAATTTTTTCAAAGGAGCACCGCCAGTAGGGTTAGGAACGGTCAGGCTTGCCCACGTTTCATAAATTCTTGCACTTTTTTCAAATTGGGGAACATCCGTTTTCATCAGCTCCATAGCTGGTAAAGACTGGCAATAATCATGTGCATCATCCCCTGTTTCATAGGGTTCAAAGGAAACCACTCTGACTATTCGGTCGTAGTTTTCAAAATTTTGATTAAATCCCAATTCATAATTAACCATTCTGAAAATAAGTAAAACCGCAGCGACGCCTATCATCAATCCTAATATATTGATAAAAGCATACAATTTGTTTTTCTTTAAAGTCCTTATGGCAATTTTGAAAGTATTAAATTCCATTTTCAAAAATTTTAAGTAAGTCGGATAAATCGTTTCTGTACAGTAAAATAATATTCAACACATATGCCAAAGACATAAAGCACTAATTATCAGTTATTTATAAAATTCATGCGCTAAAAAGGAATACAATTATTGTCCGAAAATGGTCATTCTATGTTCGGTATAGGACATTTTTTTATCTTCGTTGCAACTATTCATAGAAAGGCTGGTCTTCCTTTATGATTAGATAATTTAAAATGACTGTTTTGAAAAACCTAGCAATCTATCAGAAAGCACATAGAGAAAAGGGGTTAGCGGAGATTGTGACTAAACCAACACATTTGGATACCCTTAGCGATGAACACTTAATTAAGAAAGTACAAGAAGGCGACCATAGTCGGATGGGTTTGTTATATGAACGCTATCACCAAGACCTATACGCTTATTTCTATCGCTGCACTTCTGACACCTTAAAAAGTGAAGATTTAGTACATAATGTATTTTTTAAAGTGCTTAACAATTGTCATCAATATGCTGGTAAAAGTAAGTTCGTTTACTGGTTATTTACTATCGCTCGAAATGTTCAAATCAACGATTATCGTAAAAAAGACCCACTGCGTCAATCTTATGAAATTAACGATTTAGATAGCATAAAATATGCTAAAAATAGTCCGAGTGAAGCTTTAGAAAAATCAGAACAAAAGGAATTACTGGAACGTGCTTTGAACCAATTATCTCCAGAGAAAAAAGAGGCCATTATTTTGAGTCGATATCAAGGTATGAAATACTACGAAATAGCAGAAATAGCAGGCTGTAAAGAAAGTGCTATTAAATCGAGAATCCAAAGAGGATTGATGGAATTAAGAGAGATTATGGAACGATTACAATAAAGAAGTCAGAGGTCAGACCATTTCGATAAATCGAAATTGTCAGAGTCAGATTTAAAGCTACTAAGTTTAGAAACACAACAAATTATTCAATCAATTGACTATCAATATCTTAAGTTATAAAAATGAAAAATAAAAATAATCCTACAAATAACTGTCAAGAACCATTGGACCTATTATTCAGTCAAATGGAAGCGGAGGATTTTGGTAAAAAACAATTGAATAAATTGGTGCAAAAGTATCCTTCTTGTGAGGATTCATTAACGGAAAACTTCCAACTTTGGAACGATTTAAATATTTTGGAAAGGCCTGTACCAAGGCCAGAAATGAGTGCTGAATTTTATAAAAAATTGAATGAATTTACTGCTCAAAACTCCAGTAAATCAAAGTCTAAAACAAGTTTTTGGGCTAAGTTAAAAAACTGGAATCTATCTGCCAATCCAAAATTTGGTTGGGCGCTAGGAATCGGTCTATTTTTAATAGGTTTTTTTTCAGGTCAACTCTTTCAACCAAATAACCAGCAAGCACAAATTGATGCCTTAGCTCAAGAAATTCAAGATATAAAAAATCCATCGCCAAAGCGTTTTAATGTTAACCTACAACAATCCGTATCAGGTAGAATGAAAGATATTCAGTTTGTCCGCCAAATGGACAACCCTGACGCCAAAGTACTAAATGCACTAAATAAAGCCCTCTGCAATGACCCCAATATTAATGTAAGGTTAAGTGCGATTGAAACTCTAGTCCAATTCTCTGAAGCCCCTGAAGTCATGGAAATTTTAATTAGAGCTATTCCAAAACAAAGTTCCTCCCTAGTTCAACTAGAATTAGCAGAGGTCATGATACAATTGGAAGAAAAACGTTCCGCTGCTGCCTGGCAAGAATTGTTTGAGTCAGGTGAGGTGGAGTTAGATGTAAAAATGCAGTTGAAGGAATCTTTGGAGGTGTTATTGTAGGCCGTATCAAGAATCAAAAATATAATCACCCAGCTAATAATTTAAAAATTTTACAATGAAAAAAATCACCTTAAGCATGATGCTTTGGGCAAGCCTACTGCTATGCCTAAATGCTCAAACATTCAACGATGAAAAAACCTTTACTTTCGATGTTTCTAACCTAGATTTACTCCGAATTCACAATAAATATGGTGCAGTCAAAGTAACAGGAACCAATGGAAACAAAGCCATTTTAAAGGTAAAACGCAGTTTAAAATCCAAGAATAACAAACAACTAGCTGAGGCCAAAGAAAAAATCTATTTGGATAGTGCCTATTTAGATGGAGCGTTAATGTTTTTTGTGCAAATGCCAAGATATCGTTTAGAAATCGACGAAAATGGCCGTGCGCATTATCAATCAGAATATAACTCTTGGAATAATAATCAAAAGGTCTTTTATGAAAATAAATTTGAGCTGACCATCGAGTTAAAAGTTCCAAAAGCGACTCAATTAT
Organism: uncultured Saprospiraceae bacterium; assembly: GCA_937974625.1. Lineage (GTDB taxonomy): Bacteria > Bacteroidota > Bacteroidia > Chitinophagales > Saprospiraceae > JAFMDF01. The sequence continues at coordinate 11,700 of CALJVJ010000072.1, read as the reverse complement.
ACATTTCTACCCATCACAAAGATTTATTCATCCAAGATATCAGTGCCGATGTATTAGCACAAAATCATCATGGGCAGATTAAATTGGTTGCTATAAGTGGAAATGTCCAAGCACATACGCATCATGGTAAAATTGAAGTTGGTTTAACCAAAGCGCCAACTAGAGATGCTTATTTCGATACGCATCATGGGAATATATCCGTCACCTTCCCACCTAATTTATCCGCAGATGTCCAATTATCAACTAGACATGGACAATTTTACACCGATTTTGATTACCAAGAAAAACCCATGTCTTTAAAAGTTAGCAATGGAAAAAAGGGAACTAAATACAAGATTGGCGGCGGTACAGGCATTAGTATTGGCAATGGTGGCCCCAAATTAACCTTCGAAACCTATCATGGTAGTATTTATCTGTTAACATTTTGAAAAATCGGTGAAAAGTCAGTTTAATTCCAATATTTTTCTATCTTTTCTGTCTGAAAAATATTAAAATCAAACTGACCCCAGAATTTTTCAAAAAGTGTATTTATTAAAATGATAACGTTTTGTAAAGAACTTATGAAGCAGAAAATAATTAATTTTACAAAAACGATTATTAAAAAATATAGCATGAAATCATTCATCAAAATATTCCTATTAGCCATCCTGTGCAGTGTGCAACAAACAGGAATAGCCCAAGATAAAGTTATTGAAACCTATAATGTTCCATTAAGTCAACCTAATCAAATCGGTAAGTTATACGTTGATTTACACAATGGAACGATACAAGTACAGGGCTATAATGGCAAAGAAGTTTCTGTACAATTTGTCGAGACAGAAAAACGGCAAAATAATAATAATGACTGGAATTGGAATAATAATGATAACGACCACAAAAATTCTAAAAAAGGACTCAAAAAAATCTCTAGTAATTACATAGATTTAGAAATTGAAGAAAATAATAATACAGTTTATGTCAAAGGCAGCCATAATCGACGGTCCGATTTGATTATCAAAGTACCAACCAATTTCAATTTAAAACTAAAGGCACATCACAATGGCGATATTAATGTCTATAATGTCATAGGTGAATTAGAAATCACCTCCCATCATGGAGAAATAATTATTGATAAAGTAGGCGGTTCTGTTATTGCGGATACTCACCACGGCAAAATTAAAGGTAGTTTAGTGAGCGTTACCCCCAATGTCCCAATGGCTTTTAGTACGTATCATGGAGATGTGGATATAGCCTTCCCTACCTCTATAAAATGTGATACAAAAATTAAAACAGCCAAAGGAGATATTTATACCGATTTTGATTTAGACCTAAAATCGCTGACTAGTGAAAAAACGACGTCTAATGGTAGAAAACAAATAAAAATTGGCGGCTGGATGTATGGAAATATTGGTAATGGTGGCGAAGAGTTTTTGTTTAATACACATCATGGGGATGTGGTGATACGGCAGCTTTGATAATTTTCAATTTTCAATTTTCAAAGTCTGACATTGGGTCCATACTTTAAAAAATGGAAATCTCATAACTTTATTTTTGCCCCACGACTTAGCTATTGAGCATGGCAACTTTAAAAAAGTTACTTACCAATAGTAACCAAAATCAAAAGGGAACAATTTTAGCACTAAAGCTATAAATTCTTCCCTTTTGAAAATTGAAAATTCTAAATTGAAAATTGAGAAACCGCCAGCCTGACGACTAGTCGGCCAGGTTACTAATGCTTCAACACCCCATTCGTCACCACCTTCTCCGTAGGCGTCCGCCCAGGATATTCTTTCAAAGCCACTTCTAAGCAATCCATTGCCTTTTCAATGATATCAACACTTAGTACATAAGCCAATCTTACTTCTTGCTTCCCTTTACCAGGCGTTGCATAAAAGCCGCTAGCAGGTGCCAGCATTACGGTTGATTTTTTATATTCAAAATCGGTCAATAACCATTTACAGAATTTGACCGAATCATCAATTGGGATTTTTGCTAAAATATAGAAGGCGCCGTTTGGTTTTTTACAAATCACATCCTCCATTTTCGCTAAACGGCTATAAATGTAATCTCGCCGTTTGACATATTCTATTTTTACTTCATTGATATATGATTCATCCACATCTAAAGTAGCTTCCGCTAAGATTTGTCCAAAGTGCGGTGGACTTAAACGAAATTCTGCGTATTTATTGACATTTTCTAGGATATTAGGGTTCTTTGATACCAGCGCCCCTACTCTAGCCCCACAAGCAGAAAATCGCTTAGAAACAGAATCAATCACGACTACGTGGTCTTCTAAATCCTTAAAGTTCAAGACAGAATAAAAATTATCTTCATAAGAAAACTCTCGGTAGACCTCATCTACGAAGAAAAATAAATCATTCTTTTTAACAATCTCTCCCAATGCTGCTAACTCTTCTTTGGTGTAAACACAGCCTGTAGGATTATTTGGATTACAGATAAAAATTGCTTTGGTTCTTGGCGTAATACAAGCTTCAAACTCTTTAGCAGAAGGTAAAGCATAGCCATTTTCAATAGAAGAGGTAATCGTTACAATCTTTACCCCAGAAACATAACAAAAAGCATTATAAATCGCATAAAAAGGTTCTGGTATAATCACCTCATCTCCTGCATCCAAACAAGAAAACATAGAAAAAAGAATCCCTTCTGATGCACCGTTCGTAATAATAATATCTTCATAGCTTAAATCCGCACCGAATTTTTTATAGTATCCGACCAACTTTTTTCGATAAGAAGTAAATCCTTTAGAAGGGCTATAGGGTACAATTTTATCTGCAGCATTTCGAACAGCATCTAATGCCAATTTTGGCGTATTAATATCTGGATTTCCGATATTTAGATGGTAAACATGCTTTCCCTTGGCTTTGGCAGCATCCGCATAAGGTCCTAGATGGCGTATGGGGGATGTGTAAGCGTCTTTTCCTCTTCGTGAAATTATTGGCATGATTAAACGTTTAACGACAACTATTGGAAAGTGCATTTTGCTATATCCAACATTGTCTGCTAATAAAATATTTATTTGTTTATAAAAAATACAAAAGACCTATCATGCAAACTTTTACTCCACAAAAAGAACATAAGTTCCGTTTTTGGGGAAGTAAAGTAGGTTCTACATGATAGGTCTTGTAGGGCAAATATAAAGGTAATTATAGAGATAAGAAATACCCTAAATCAAATATTGTTAAAAAAACAAGGAGTTGTGAGTGGTAAAAGGTAAGATTTAAGCTCCTAGCAATATTGCTACTTTAGCAATATTCAATTCTCAAAAGTTGCCATTGCTATCCCATCTTTACCACAACAAACCTTGGACATCGTAGATATTCTACTTGTTTAGCTATAAAATAATAGGATAGAACAAGGTATTTTAGATAAAAACTCCTTTTCTTTGCAGCTAATTTTTAAAAAGTCCAAGTAAAACCGTATTTCTAAAATCAAAATTATGTTGGTAGGCTAAGTAGCAAAACAAAAACTCAGTCTTACCTACTAGCAATTATTTTAAAATCGAAAATTAATAATCATGGCTAAATTAGATTTTGGCGGAACAGTTGAAAACGTTGTAACAAGAGACGAGTTTCCAGTAGAAAAAGCAAGAGAAGTCCTTAAGAAAGAAACGATTGCCATTATAGGATACGGTGTACAAGGTCCTGGTCAAGCAATGAATCTTAGAGATAACGGTTTTAATGTCATCATCGGTCAAAGAAAACCTTCTAAGTCTTGGGATAAAGCAGTAAACGACGGATGGGTACCTGGAGAAACTTTATTCGAAATAGAAGATGCTTGTAAAAGAGGGACTATTATCCAATATTTATTGTCTGATGCGGCACAGATAGCTATCTGGCCTACTATCAAAAAGCATTTAACACCAGGAAAAGCATTGTATTTTTCTCATGGCTTTGGAATTACTTATAAAGAAAGAACCGGTATCGTTCCTCCAAAGGATGTGGATGTAATTTTGGTAGCACCAAAAGGTTCTGGAACAAGTTTAAGAAGATTGTTCGTAGCAGGAAGAGGATTAAACTCTAGTTACGCAATTTTTCAAGATGCAACGGGTAATGCTTTTAATAGAGTTGTTGCTTTAGGTATCGGAGTTGGTTCTGGATATTTATTCGAAACAACATTCAAAAGAGAAGTATATAGTGATTTGACAGGAGAAAGAGGAACGTTGATGGGTGCTATTCAAGGCTTATTCGCTGCTCAATACGATTTATTGCGTTCAAGAGGACACTCTCCTTCAGAAGCGTTCAATGAGACAGTAGAAGAAGCGACACAGTCTTTATACCCACTTATCGCAGAAAATGGCATGGATTGGATGTATGCCAACTGTTCTACTACTGCACAAAGAGGTGCTTTAGATTGGTGGAAAAAATTCAGAGATGCAACGCGTCCAGTTTTCGAAGAGTTATATGACAGTGTAGCTACAGGAAACGAAGCACAGTTGTCTATCGACTCTAATAGTAAAGAGGATTACCGAGTCAAATTAGAGGCAGAATTAGATGAATTGAAAGAATCAGAAATGTGGAGAGCAGGTAGAACGGTAAGAAGTTTGAGACCAGAGAATGCTTAATTAATTTAAGTTTTCTTTTAAGATATAAAAGCCATCTCGTGTATGCGGGGTGGCTTTTTTGTTGGTTGTTTTTCATATGGGTAGGAAATTAGTAAATATGGGAGTTTTTATAAAATGTTTTATTATCTTGGTAGAATTAAGCATCTCACTTACTGATAACCAATGAATTACAACCTACTTTGAATTGAATTAAAGAGAATTTACATTAGACTTGTTACTCGACAATAAAGACTCCTTTGAAAATGAAGTTTGAAGAAATAATAACTGACAGATTAATTTTGAAAAAATTTACTCAAGAAAGTTTTGATACTATCTATGCTGATATGTCTCAAGAAGAGCAATTAGATATTCTTGGTTTAAATTCGATTGAAAAATTATTGGAAGAGAAAGAAAAGTATAAAAAAGGCCTTTCTACACATAATAAGAAATTCCTTTACCATCAACTAATTGATAAAAAAACAAGTGTGATTATTGGTTGGTGTGGATTTCATACTTGGTACACTGACCACAATCGAGCAGAAATAGGATATGGGCTGTATGATGATAATTATAAAAGTAAAGGCATTATGTCAGAAGCAATAGTATCAATTATAAAATATGGATTTAACAATATGAATTTAGAAAGAATAGAAGCATTTGTAAGCCCAAAAAATAAGCCTTCCATAAAATTATTAAAAAGAATGAGATTCAAGAAAGAAGGTTTACTAAAACACCATTATTTTGACAATAATAGAATGGATGATTCAATAGTTTTTGCATTATTGAAATCTGAATATAAATAACTATTGCTAACTATGTGTATTAAATCATGGCAATCTATCGGGATGCAAGGCTTGATATGCTAACCGATAATTGTGCTTGGCTCAACAACTCATACAAACCTTAATATTCTCCTTTGTTAAAAAGAAAAAATCAACAAACCATGTAAAACTAAATCATGAAAATAAAGCCATACCAATTAATCCTGCTGATTTTTTTTACGCCTACCCTATTAAACGGACAATACACTCCTTTCGTAGAAGAAGGAAAATTTTGGATATATGAAAACCATCTAAATTCAGATTTTCCATCTGCAATATCTGGTCATGCTATTACATTTTTAGGAGATACCATAATCAATTCATTCACCTACAAAAAAGTATATCAGCTCAATTTAAAAGGAGAACATGACTGTCCACCTGCTCAAGTGCCATGTTGGAATTTCGATTACCCTTATCAAACAGAAAGTAAAGCAATAACCGCTTTGATTCGAGAAGATACTTTAAATAAGAAAATATACAACCTGCTTAATTCAAGTACAGGAGAAGAAGCGTTACTCTTTGACTTTTCTCTAAATGTGGGAGATACGCTGAATAATTATGTTTATGAATCCATTTGGGCAAGCACTACTAAGGAATTTCCAGGTGGAATTGTAGATAGCATAAAGGTAATTGAAACCCACGGACAACTTAGAAATTCAATTTTCACTTTTGGTTTTTACTCAATTATAGGATTACCATTTGAGCTACCAATTATAATTTCGGAAGGATTAGGATTTACAGAATTTGGTATATTCTATAAACCACTATCTGTATTTGTTGATTATTGTGAAGGAGAAATCGAACATTGTAATTTAATTCTTTCCAATGAATCAACTACACTGCAAAAAGAAATCAAAATATATCCAAATCCTTCCAATGGCATTTTCCGAATTGAGACTGACGAAGCATTAAAGAATATAAGGGTGTTCTCCATTCTTGGTCAGGTAAAAATTGAATCAAAATTCACAAACAAAATAGATTTGAGTCCACTTGAAAATGGCATATACCTGTTAGAAATCACAACAGATAAAGAGGAAATATTTATTAAAAAGATAAAAAAAGAAAACTGAATGAAAGATATTTAAACAGTTGATAAAACCTAATAGCAAAAAAAGTATATATTACACAATCGAACTATCGAGTAATTATAAACAAATCAAAAAAGATAATAAATGATAAATGATTTCACAAATCATATTGTAAAAATAATTATATCAATCTTCCCCCTTACCTTATTCTTTTCCTGTTACAATCAACCTACCCAAACTCAGCGTGGCCATTTATCAAAATCAAGTTTTGTTGTATACAATGATAGAGATTTAAATGAATTAAGACTAAAAATAAATTTACCTAATAATGTACCTCAAATTTATAATTACTGGATAAGTGAGAGTGAAATTGTTAGTATCCTTTGCTTATCAAAATTGGGAATAGGTCCATGGGAATATAGTGAAGAATTAGAAGAAAAATTAAAAATAGTAGCCAAAGACTTGGGAACACAATTTGGTCAAATAACTACAAAGGACAAAAATCCTTATGAATTAGGCAAAGCGGTCTATAAATACGGAAATAAACGAGCTACCATGATTGGAAAGAAAGAACTAGATGGTAAATTAAATAAAGATTATTATTTTCCATATTCAATTACCAGCCCACCTCAACATAAGAAACATAAGGGTTTAAAATTTGCAGAACAGGCAATGCGAAAGAGCCTAAAAAAGCAACTCGGATTAAAAGGAGGAGTAATGATTGGAGCTCCAGTTTTTGTATATTTGGATAAAAATGGCAAGCTAGAATCGATATTCATTGCCGCTAAAGAAGGAGACAAACTTAAAGAAGGCGTTAATCTTGAGGAATTCCGAAGTGGTGGAAAAAATAATGGAAAGGAAGTAAAAAGTAAATTCGTAATGCTGTTGTAATACATAAGCATCATACAAAAAGTTATTAAAAAATCATCAATGAATAATAAATTAGCAGGGGTACTTTTTATCCTATTTGGTATGAGTCTATTAGGAAATTCTATAGCAGAGGTCTATCATAATTCTATTGGCATGAACAAGGCAGCTATTAAACCAATTTTAGGAATACTACTCGGCATCTCAAGCAGCATTTATGGCTATAAGCGAATGAATACAGAAGATACTCCTAAAAAAGACTAGCATATCCCTACTATGCTATTTCTTTTTCCAAGGCATCACTGTAATTTGGTAGAGTAATTAAAAATAAAAATTTTGAAAAGCGTTTAAAACGCCAACAGAGATTAATAAACCTAAAGTAATATATTTACGGAGTGTTCTATTAATTTTAATTTTTTTGAAATTTTTTTGAAATTTTTTTGCACAAATTTAGTAAGAATCGAAGGTAGAAAATGGATAAGTTTTCAACGAATGAAAAATTTTATTCATTCCCCTACTCTTGTGGCTCAAGACAAGCATTTATGATATTTATTGCGGGCATAAGTATTGCGCTTTTTATTTCAGCATTATTATTAGTAAAAAAAGACAAATCAAAATCAGATATCATCCTATTAGGATGGATGGTTTTAAATGCTTTTCATCTGCTGCTGTTCTACTTGCTATATGTTGAGGTCATTTACGACTATTCGTTCTTGTTGGGTTTACAATTTCCTTTACCCTTACTTCATGGTGTGATGTTATATTATTATGTCGCTTCTGTCACAAATCAGTTTCCTAAAAAGAAAATAATCAGCTTAATTCACTTAATTCCGACTATAGCCACGTTAATATATCTCCTTCCATTTTTTATGCTTCCACCAGAACAGAAAATCGAAATATTCAAAACTGGCGGAAAGGACTATCTAGTTTTTCAAGAGGTCCTAGTAAAAGGTATTTTCTTATCTGGAGTTGTCTATGTAATATGGTCAAATCTACTACTTCAAAATCATAAAAAACGAATAAGGAATCAATTTTCAAATATCGAGGACGTCAATTTGAAATGGTTAAAATTCCTGACCTATGGGTTAGGAATACTTTGGTCATTAATCATAATATCACAAAATGATACCTTAATTTTTATTGGCATTTCAATTTTTGTCATACTAATTGGGTTCTTTGGCATCCAGCAAAAAAGTATTTTTCTTACCAAAGAAATTGAGTATAAAATAATCGAGAAAGAAATTGGAACAGCAGCCAACGAAGTTAAAGTAAAAGAGAAATATGTCAGCTCAGGTCTTTCTGAGCAAAAGGCAGCAACCTATTATGATAAATTAAATGGTTTGATTCAGCAGGAAAAATTCTATTTGAATGCAGATTTATCTTTAAATGATTTAGCCTCAAAATTAGACATTCACCCAAATTATTTATCCGAAATTATCAATAAGAAAGAAAATAAAACATTTTACGACTACATCAATACACATAGAGTTAACGAATTTAAAAAACAAATTGCTATTCCAAAGAATCATCAATTTACCCTCATGGCAATAGCCTATGATTGTGGGTTTAATTCAAAATCTTCGTTCAACAGGCATTTTAAAAAAATAACAGGCAAAACCCCATCTCAATATGCAAAAGCCTTAAAAAATTAATTTTTCCTTATCAATCTATCCGAAATAGGTGTCAAATTACCAACTGACACCCTAAAAGCATTCATTCTATCTATGTTTGTGCCATTACTTAACAAAAATAGATTTTATGAAATTAAGACTTTTAAGCCTTTTAGTTATTGCATTATTCACCTTCAATTCTTGCGAAACTATAGAATTTGAGACTATGGGGCAATTAGTCCCTTTGACCGTAACGGAAGATACCTCCTTACCATCCATCAACATTAATGGTCTTTTACTGCATTCAGAAACTTACGGGAATCCTACGGACCCAATGGTTGTAGTTATCCATGGAGGGCCTGGAGGGGATTATAGAGGAATGTTGAACTATAAACAACTAGCAGCCGATAATATGTTTGTTGTATTTTATGACCAAAGAGGTTCAGGATTATCTCAAAGAATCGATAAAAGTCAGTACTCAGCCGTTCAAGTTTTTATTGATGAGTTGGATGGGGTAATTAATCACTATCGGCAAAATAGCAACCAAAAAGTGGTACTGGCAGGACATTCGTGGGGAGCTATGCTCGCTACCGCCTATATAAATCAAAAACCAAATACTATTTCAGGAGCCATCTTATCAGAACCAGGAGGGTTCACTTGGCAACAAACATTGGATTATATAGAAAGAAGTAGAGCACTAAAACTATTTGATGAACTAACTAATGATTTTGTTTATCAAGACCAATTTATTACTGGAAGCGACCACCTCACCTTAGATTATAAAATGGCACTATCAACGGCAGGGGATGTATCATTAGGAGATGAAACTTCAGCACCTTATTGGAGATACGGGAGCATCTGCAATATTGCATCTATAGAATTGGCGATGGATAATCCAGACCAAATGGATTTTACAACAAATCTTAGTAACTACCCTACAAAAACATTATTTGCATATAGTGAATTAAACACGGCATACGGTTTAGGACATGCGGAGTTAGTTTCAGGAGCTTTGCCCAATGTTGAGTTAATAAAAGTAATGGATACTGGCCACGAGATACCTCATTTTGGATGGAATAATTTTTATCCTTTAATTCAAACATATTTAAAAGAAGTATTATAAATGAAATACCTAATAACAATATTCACCTTGTTGATTGCAGGAAATGCTGCTGCTCAAAATATTAATTGGTCTACTATAAACGACCAACAAAAAACGATTACTTATCTAAATTTCGGGTATGATTTTGGCGCTACGACCCAAATTGGATACGGAAAACAGGTAGATGGTTTTAGACCAATGGTATGGACGGTCGATTATTCCTTTCCAAAGGGAAAAAATCTAGTAGATGATTTCAAAGTAAGACTAGGAGGTCAGTTATCAATTTTCGAGAAAAATAATTTTACCTTATCCGCAAAGGTCTATGGAATCTTCAGACACCATCAAACGAAATTAGTACGAATGGTAAATTTTGGTTCCGAAATGTCCGCCATAATGGGGTATTATAAACCAACGTGGCATTTGGCGGGAGAGTTTGGATTTGATAAATCAATTATTACAGAACTAAAACATACAGAAGAAATGCTAAGGAATTTTCCTTCGATTAGAGATGGGTGGGTTATTCCGTCAGGAGGGCATTTTTATTATGGCATTCAGGGAAGTAAAACAATTGGAAATCATTTTGAATTGTCACTGCGAGCAGGTGCTACCAATGCACAAAACAATGATGAAAATGCCTTACTACCTATTTATGCTCAATTAGGATTAGTTTATAAATTTCCTAAAAAATGAGCCATAAATAATGTTCAAGAAGTAGATATTCAGTATATATGCAAGAATAAAGGAGGTAAATTGGAAAAAGACAGAGGCCTTGAAAATTAAAAAGAAAGCAGAATATCATGAAATTAAATTGCATTGCCCTAATTCTTGGAATGGCTATTATTGGAAGTTTAAGCAGTTGTTTTCAAAAAATCAACTGCGACATTTCTAAGGAGAAAAAGTTAGGAAATATTGAATATAGTAATCAATTCAAACAATTCAATATAGAAGCCTCGGTAAATACAATTTCCTTTAGTAATGGAACAGAGGAAATGATTTTCACTAAAAATAATAGCCTCGAAAAACGGCCTCAACGACTGAATGAGTATAAGGTCTGTGAAAGTATCAATATAAAGCCCTATAGTGCTTATGCCTATTATAAATATGAAAATTTGGAGACCGTTTTTCAGATGGATTCAGCCATTTTAGTCCTCTCTCCAGAAATAGAAAAACTGGGTAATAAAAGAGGAGAATCGCTTTATTTAAATTTTAGTAAAGAAGGAGTAGGCACGGTAAAAGCAAGAGTTCCAATAAGTAATATTGATACCACTATTACTTATCAACCTTTTGGTGAATTGTTTACATTTAAGGAGCGTATCACCCTCGGTAATCAAGTTTTTGAAGATATCTGGTCTTTCAAAGAAGGGACTACCGGTATTTATTATTCCAAAAAAATGGGACTAATTGCATTAGAAGCAAATGGGAAATTTTACATTAGAAACTAAAGCATCGCATTAAAAATGGTTACTAATTCCAATTTACATTACACAATCCTCCAAGGAATAATTGACAATGGCTATGCTCCAAGTATAGCGGCACTTTCTAAAACATTGAGTGTCGCAGAAGCGGATATTGAAGCAGGTCTTTATGAGCTTGAAAACTACCACGGAGTTGTACTACATCCCAAAGCGCCAAAAATTTGGGTAATCCATCCATTTTCTTTAGCGCCAACTAATTTTTATGTACAATCAAAAAAAGGAGAATGGTGGGGAAATTGTGCATGGTGTTCCTTAGG
>CALJVJ010000071.1 GCA_937974625.1 uncultured Saprospiraceae bacterium | reverse complement strand
AGTATCTATTATGCATTAATTTATTATTTGCTTAATAATTAGTTATTTTTACCTTCTTTTTATGACAGAAATTGTTTAGTCGTGGGGCGAAAATAAAGTGTACAACTTTTTTGAGCAATTGCCTTAGTCCTCCAAAAATTTCCTTGCAGTCAATATTTTAGAGAACTAAAACAATTGCAAGTTGTACACTTTATTTTTCTTTCGCCCCTAAGCTACTTGCTTCCGACTCCTTCTTCTTAAAAATAGAGCAATTAATAATACCCCTAAACCAATTAACCAAGGCGTTATTTTTTCTACAATTTGTGCTTTAAACTTTCGTTGAATCTCCCCCATGACACTATAATTTTGTGGCATCTCCAATACACCAAATTTTGCGGTATACTGTTTATACTCCTGCATCATATCGTCAAATAAGGCTTTATCTGTTGCTGCCAAATCTTTCATTTCGCCCGGGTCATTTTGCAGATTGAATAATCGCCAAACATTATCTCCATATGGCGGACCATTTCTAACTAATTTATTGCCGTTTTTGTACAATGCTGAATGTCCTGCTACTTCTACGCCAATAGCTTCTGACGCTTGGTAAACACGATTCGTATCGCCCTTAATTACAGGATAAAGACTTCGTCCCGTAAATTCTGGATTAAGCGTAGTCACACCTGCAATATCCAAAATGGTTGGCGTAACATCCGTGACAAAAGAAAAAGCGTCCTTCTTTTGCCCTTGTGGTAAATTACTTCCTGAGATAATCAAAGGGACTCGCAATCCTCCTTCTCCTGCATAAAATTTAAAATAAGAACTTGGTCCAGCAGCGGCACTGGCGAATTGTGGCCCAATAAAATTAAATGACCCTTTTTCTCCAAGATTTTCATATGCTATATGGTAGCCCACAGAGCTAAGCCACAAATTCATACCTGGCACTAAGGAAGGGTCACTAGCTTCTGGGCCATTATCAGAAGTTATGACAAAAACCGTATTTTCCAATTGTCCTTTTTGCTCAAGGTAAGTCATATAACGTCCGATATGAAAATCCATCGCCTCTAACATCCCTGCATTTACGGCCATCGCCTTGGCTTTTAGCTTTTTATCTTCCGCAGACTCTGCTTCCCATCTGGTCAATTGTGGTAACATTGCGCCCATTTCGACATTAGCAGGTATTAAACCTAAGGCTTTGGATTTTTCAAAACGTTCTTTTTTTATTTCATCCCATCCTTTCTCATAAACCGCTTCATATTTGCCTATAAATTCTTTGGGTGCTTGTACAGGAATGTGAATGGCTTGGAAGGCCAAATAGGCAAAAAATGGATTGGCTTTATCAGTATCTTCTTCCATAAATTGCATCATCTTGTCCACCAAATTTCGAGAGGAATAAAAATCTTTTGGCAAATCTATCGGTTGACCATCTTCATACCAGGGAGGCTTAGATTGGGTCGGCAAATATGGTTTGTGCTCATAATTATCTGCTCCTGATGCATCTAAAATAAAACTTCTGTCAAAACCTCTTTTTGAAGCTAAAGTCTTTTCGGTATGCCCCATATGCCACTTTCCTGTGATATAAGTACTATAGCCATTTTGTTTGAGTTGCGTCGCTACAGTTTTTACTTTATTATTCAAAATTCCTTCATATCCTGGTTCTCCTACTTGTTCGGGCGGTAAGAATAAGGGTAAATTGGGTACACCTGTTAAGTGACTATCCATCCCTGTTAATAGCATCGCTCTGGAAGGCGCACAAGAAGGAGACGTGCGATAGTTGGTAAACATCGTACCACCTTTGGCAAGTTTGTCAATGTTTGGAGTGGAAGCCTCTCCTCCATAGGCGCCAAAATCCATTAAGGCGGCATCATCGACTAGGATGAGGACGATATTGGGTCTTGGGGCCAAGGTATCAGCTAATAATTCCAAAGGAATAGTTATTAAAAATAGCCCCAAAAAAAATAAAAAAGATAACTGTTTTTTCATGATTTAAAATTTCGTTTTGTTCGAGGTATCAAAATTACTATAATATGCCTAAGAACAAATAATTCTATTAAAATAAATTGTAAGCTACTCTAATATCTTTTCCTTACCTTAGATAAAATCCAAACAACTTCTTTGGCTTAACAAACGAAAAATCTAAAAATGAATAGAAGAAATTTCCTAGCTAAAACTACCCTCAGTATTGGAGCTACTACCCTATTACCCGCAATTGGTTGCCAAGCAGCAGCTACCCAAAATATGGGTGTTTGGGAAGCTGTCCGTACAGATTTCCCTATCAAAACGGAGAAAATCCAAATGTCTCAAATGTTATTGGCTTCTCACCCTAAGCAGGTAAGCGAAGTCATTGAAAAATATAGAAAAGCATTAGATGAAAATCCTGCAGAATATATCGAAGCTAATTTTCCTCCTTTGGAACGAGAAACGTTGATGGCAGCAGGCAAATATTTAGCAACTGACCCTCGTGAATTTGCCCTAACCGATAGTACAACAATGGGTTTGTCTTTGCTTTTTAATGGACTCCATCTAAAGCCCGGAGACGATATTTTAAGTACAACGCATGACCATTATTCGACCGAAAAATCTTTGGACTTTGCTGCAAAACGAAACGGAGCTACGATTCGTCGAATTGATTTACATGGCCCGCCTTCCACTGCTACCAAAGAGGAAATTTTAGATAATTTGGAAAAGGCCATTTTACCAAATACCCGAATCGTTGCTGTCACCTATGTACAATCTAGTACTGGGGTAAAATTGCCCATCAAAGCAATGTCGGCAGTCATCCAAGCAGCTAATAACAATAGAACTTCCGATAAACGAATTTACTTCTGTGTGGATGCCGTGCATGGTTTCGGTGTGGAAGATATTACGGTTAGTGATTTGGGATGCGATTTTCTAGTTGCAGGTACGCATAAATGGCTATTTGGCCCAAGAGGAACAGGTATTTTATGGGCAAAAAAGGATGCTTGGGACATGGTGAGTCCAACTATTCCGCCTTTCAGTTCTGCCTTCCTAATGTGGATGGATACCATACCTGATGGGCCGCTAGATTTTTATTCAAAAATGACGCCTGGTGGTTTTCATTCCTTTGAACATCGGTGGGCTTTAAAAGCCGCATTTGACTATCATTTGACTATTGGCAAAAATAAAATTCAACAAAGAACCCATCAATTGAGTTCGATGCTGAAAGAAGGGATTCAAGCGATTCCTCATATCAAATTACATACCCCTGTTTCGACTGAATTATCTTCTGGAATTAATTGCTTTGAGGTCGATGGATTGGATGCAAAAAAAACGATTGCTAAATTACATGAAGCGAATATTATTGGTAGCACCACTCCTTATAAAAAAGTTTATGCTCGGTTAACCCCTTGTATTATTAATACGGAGGAGGAAGTGCAGCAGTGTATTATGGCTTTGGAGAATTTAAGGGCTTAGATCTATTATTTTATTTCATTATTTTTGGTTCTAATTTAATGAAGATAATTAGTTAAAAATCTAATATTACCAAATAATACTATTTGATATTTTAAAGTATTATCCGTTGGTATTTTTTTTTGCCAACGGATAGTTGTTAAGTTTTAAGCTGTAGGTCTATTATACAACTCAAATCACTTATGATTCCGTCTACCAAAATCGAACATGCTGTCAAAACCCAAATATACCGTTGGTTGAATAGCTTTGAACACTTCTTTACTGCTTCTAGAAAAGCCAATCAACTGGCACTTTTGGCGGATAATTTTATCATCACCACACCCAAAGGTAGTATTGTTGGAAAAGAAAACTACGCCTTTAGCTTAGCTGATTACAAAGGCATGAAAATAGCTCATCGAATTGAAAACATCGATGTTTCGCCTCAATCGGATGGACTTATCTCGGTCGATATTAGCCTAATATATCATGGTATTCACAGGAATGGGTCGGATAACTGCCTTCGTTTTAAGTATGAAACAGAATTATCCACCTCGCCTTTTCAACTCCCTTTATTTAAAAAAATTAACTTGACTGTAGCCGGTGCTTTCGAATCCCCTGCTTTTCAAGAATCTTATATAAAATCTAGGTCCTTGGCATTGCTGTATTATTATCTTTTTTTGATAGAAAAGGTGGAAGAAAATGGAGAGGAATTTCAAGAAATATTGACTGATGATTTTCAATTAAATCTTTCTCCAACAACGACTATTTCTACGATTGATGCTTTAAGTAATTGGTTGAAAAGAGTGGCCAAAAATATAGCGATTACTAGTCACTATCCTAAAAATATGGCGGTGACTAAATTGGCTCATGAGACCTATGAATTAACCGTTGATTTTGATTGGGAAGGATGGACGGTGAAGGAAGAAAAAATGACTGCTAAGACTCGGCATACTTGGGTGATTAAGGATAAAAAGAATGACCGTTTTGCAAAGATTAAGTCTGTTGATGTGGATGGATGGGCATAGGAAGGTGCGAAGGGCAGAGGGCTTAGGGCGAAGGGTTGGAAAGCGACCAAAATTATCGGAATAATATGGAAAAATCTCTATTCTCTCAGCGAAGCGGTCTCTACTCTGTTTCTATCCGATACCGAAATCCTACATAAAATTCTCGCCCTCGAGAAGGTCCCCAAACGGAGGCCGTATCAAAATAAGGACTAAAAGGATTTTCCCAACTTAAAATAGCTCGATTTTGACGGAAGTTAAAGATATTTTCTACACCCGTATATAATTCCAATCGCTTTAAATTATAGGTAAACTGTGCATTGATAACCGTGTAGGGTTTGGAAAAATTTGGTCGTTGAAATTCGACAGGGTTCTGCTGGGTATTTGGTAATCGCTGCTGTCCATACCAATGAATATTGGCATCGAAATGGTATTTTTTTGATAAAGGTTGGTAGCTAAAAGTGGATAGCACTTTATGCCTTGCATTGAAAGGTAACAGCTCTTTTTTCGATTCGATGATTCGGTAAACATCCAAATAATTATAGCCTACTTTCCAATTGAACCGCTCGTTTAATTGCAATCCAACTTCTGCTTGGAAACCATTACTAATACTTTCTCCCTCAAAATTTCGGATAATGGCTTTTTGAGGGTCACTATCGTAATCTGGGAAAATCTGATTTTGAAAATCTGTTCGATAATAATCCAAACTCAACACCCCAATTGTTTGGTCGCTTTCAAATTTATGGGTGAAGTTTACCCCATAATTTAAAGCTTCTTCGGGCTTTAAATCATTCGCAATCAGAATATCTCTTGAACTAACCAATAAACCAATATTTTCACTAAATAAATTAATCGTCCGCCAACCTGTACCAAAATTAGCTCGCACCACTGTTTCTGGTGTAAACGAATATTTCAGCAGGGTTCTTGGTGTTAGTTTAAAGCCAAATTGATTGTGGTCATCACCTCTCACGCCCAACATCCAAGTCAACTTATCCTCCAATAAATACAAAGTGTTTTCTGCAAAAAAACCGGGTATTCTTTCTTTTAATTGATAATTTCCATCAAAGGTTTTCTCCAACAAATCGGATGTAAAACCAATCTCTTCTTCTAAATTTGAATAACGATAACTGACTCCTGTTTTTAGGGTATGCTTTTCTTGATAGGTCAATTCATATTGCAAATTTCCATAGAAAAAAAACTGCGCTGCATCATATTTGGTTAGCCCAAAATAAGCGTTTTGCTGCTGCTGAAATCCAGAAGCAAAGGCGGTTAAATTGTGAATATCATCCCATCGAAATCCTGTTCTAACCGATACTTCGGGTTGATTCAAGTTTACTGTTTGTCCATAAACCAAAGTACTTCCTTCATCGTCACTTGGATTAAAATCGGTTTGACCACCAATCCGTTTTTCGTCAATATATCGCACATTTATTTCACTATTCCATCCCCATTCTGCAGGATTGCCATAGGTCCATTTATTCCCAAAAGTATATCTTGTCAATAAGGGCAAATCTAAAAAAGTATCGGCATCGCCGTCCACTTTGTTAGCTGGTTGAACCATTCCAAACGTAGCTAAACTGCTCCACTCCCCTTTCTTAAAGGCATAATTGACATTAAAATGCTTTTCCATAAAACTATTCACATAGCCATTGACCAATAGTTTATCTGAACGACTTGGATTTATCGTTTGCACATTGATTTGACCACTGATACTTTCAAAACCTTGCAATACACTATTCGCTCCTTTGGCAATAAAAATATTTTCTACTAAAGTTCCTGGTATACTGCTAATCCCATAGGTATAAGCCAACCCTCTAATCATCGGAAACCCATCTATCAAAACCTGATTATATACACCTGACAAACCTAAAATCCGTAACTCTTTAGCGTTGGTCACTACATTGGTCGTTTGTGGTGTCACCGTTGTTTGTCCACCAAAACAACCTGCTAAATCACAACAAGCTGCTTGTCGCAAACTAGTCTGCGTAATCTGCTCACTTTTTATTGCTTTGATATTGGAAATAATGACGGCATCTTGTTGACCGGAGACGGTCACCTGTTCTAAGGTATTCGATGCTTTTAGTTGGAAAGTTATTTCTTGTTGGGGACCAATTTCAATCGTATCTGTTTCGTAGCCTATATAACTGGCGACTAATAAATTAGTAATGACCTCCTGATTCGCTAGCTGAAAAAAGCCATTAGCGTCTGTGGTCGTTCCTATCGTTGTTCCAGCCCAATATACATTCGCGCCAATCAGTCCTTCTTTTTCATCGTTCATCACCTTACCTGTAACTTGCTGTGCAGTTGATAAAAAAGGGGAAAGACTAAGCAGGACGATGAAAAGATATTTCATACAAAGGTTAACGTTGGTAAATGAGGCAAAGTTCAGATATCCTACATTTTTACTTTATATGGTCGAGCGGTCTGATTGCTACATCCTGGTGTATCTTCTACCGCTGTATAAATAGCTTTTTCATCCGCTACAGCTGGATTATAGGTAACAGAGAAAGTTGTAGTTGCCCCTTTTTTTAGGGTTTCGCAAATACTTACACCGGCTACTTTTGCCACACTCATCGAAATCGCCTGTAAATCTCTTGAACAACCGACACCTTTTACTTTGACCTTGATGGTTTTAGCGGTTGATGCTACTGCTGTCGTTGGTTCTTGATTAATGGTAGCGGTTGTTTGGGCATTAACCGAAGTGGTTACCAAAAATAATAGACCAAATAAAACAAGTGATAATTTTATAAATCGCATATGTATAATTTTTAAAATAATTCTAAACAAATATACAGTTAATACCAATCAGATGATATAATTTGTAAGTCAGTTCTTTGTGATTTAACTGGTTATTAACGTAATACGGATTGTTAATCCGCTTAGGAACATTTAATAAAAAGCGGATTAACAATCTGCGTTACTTCCCACGCCAAATAATTTCCTAAATTTACCAAATCAATTATCTAAACTAATACTACCAATGCCCACAGGAAAAAAAGCACAAATAACAGAATTCTCAGAAACCCCATTAGAAGGAGTTAATCATAATTTAAAAATAGTTGACCAACCAATACCTGACACCAACTCATTAGGCGATACAGATGTTTTAATTGAAGTCAAAAGTTCATCAATCGGCTGGGTAGATTTATTGATGACCAGTGGGCAATATCAACACCAACCACCACTCCCTTACACCCCTGGGCTGGAATACTGTGGCGAAGTGCTTTGGATTGGAAAAAAAGTGGATGAAAAGCGTATAAAAATAGGCGATAAAGTAATGGTTGATGGATTTGTTAGTGGCCCTCGTTCTCCTGGAAAGTATCAGCAATATGGAGGGTTTGCCACTTATGCGGTTGCCCCAATGGAGGCGATTATTCCTATGCCAAGTCGTTTATCTTTTGACCAAGCCTGCAATCTATTGGGGAGTTATGAGACCGCTTATCACTGTTTGATTACTTGTGGGCAATTAAAAGCAGGGGAAACCGTGTTGATTCATGGGGCATCTGGGGCTACTGGTATGGCTGCAGTACATCTAGCCAAATTATTAGGCGCAAGGGTTATAGCGACGGGGCGTTCTGATGAAAAATTGGCAGTCGTCAAAGCACAAGGTGCTGATTTTACCATCAATATAAAAGCCACCAATCCAGATGAAAAAGTACGTAGGTTTAGACAAGAGGTAAAGGCATTAACGGATGGCAAAGGAGTGGATGTGGTATACGATGGGGTCGGTGGACCTATTTCTGATGAAAGCTTACGCTGTGTCAAATTTGGGGCAAGGTTCTTAATTGTTGGGTGGGCAGCTACGCCATTTGTTTCCCGAGGCAAAGGAAAAAGAGGAGCGCCAAATGTTAATAGATTACCAACTAATTTGATTATGATGAAAGGTTTAAAGGTATTGGGTTGCCCTTCGGTTATCGCAGCACAGCACCATCCTGAAATTAGACCAGCAAGAGTTCAAGCTATTTTTCAATGGGTAGCCGAAGGAAAAATTACACCTTATGTTTCTCATACTTTCTCCTTATCTAATATTAAGGAGGCTATGAAAGCTAAATGGAATGGGCAAATTATTGGCGGTGGGGCGGTTCGACCAAGCGAAATCAGAGATTGCTGAAGTCCCTAAACTACTTTACTTTTGTGGTTTTTTAGACAACTATTTAAAATAACACAAAAATGACTTTACAATTTTTAAGTTCCTTTAAAGCGAAAATCTTACCCTTACTACTTGTTGCTTTGGTGTCCATGCTGTTTATGGATTGCAAAACAGAGGTATCTAGTAAAAAACAACAAAGTGCATTCTATGTAGATGCAGATGGCAATTTAATGAACAAAAAAGGCAAACTCGTCAAAAGTGCGGGCGAATATAAAATGGAAGGTGGCTATTATGTGGATATGAATGGAGAGCCAATTAAAAGAGACATTGATAAAACGAAAGAAAAAATTAATGAAAAAGTTGGTGCTACTAAAGAAAAATTAAGCAACGCCGCTAGTAGTACAAAAGATGCAGTGAGTAATGCAGCTAGCAATACCAAAGAAGCCGTTAGTAATGCGGCTACGCTTACTGCTGCTGGTGTGAAAGATAATTTTAAAAAATTATTTAACACCAAAGCCGTTGGGACTGCTTATGCCTTACATGATATTGCATTCGATAAAGAATCTCATCGAATTACGGGCATGTCTAAAGCCGAAGTAGAAGGTTTAGCTGCTGCCTTAAAGGAACATCCTGAATCTCGGATTCAAGTACAAGTCCATACCTCAGATGGTAAAAATAAATCTGAATGTAAAAAAATCTCTAGCCTTAGAGCAGATGTCGTAAAAAATATGTTGGTAACGCTAGGCGTTAATGCTGACCAGATTTCTGCTAAAGGTCTCGGATTGACCACTGCTGATGCGGCAAAAGCTGTTGCTAATACCGTGGAAGTTGTGGTAGAAGGGTAATTTGTGGTTTAACAATCGCTAATACGCTAAAAGGGGTTCATTAGGATAAGCAACGCTAAATTAATTTTTCGTTGCTCCTTAATGAACCCCTTATTTTTTTCAACGCTTTTATGCTAAAAAATAATTTTTTTCAAAAAAATGAGTACATCTCAAAAACTTCAGCCTTATAGGAATGTAATCACATTTTATTAACTTATTCGACTGTTAAAAATTTTCAAACCATGATGTACCGTATTTTCAAAATTAGTTTTGTTGTTGCTTTAGCGATTTTTTCCTTAACCTCTTGTGAAAAAGAAGGTGTCCTTTCTGATGAGGTGGTCCAAAATTTTGTAGAAGAAAGTGTGGAAGCGGTAGAGCGCTCTGGAAATGTAGGCCGAACGGGCTGCTACGAATTTGTTTTCCCTATTACTGTTACTTTTCCAGATGGTGCTTCCAACTCCTTAGATGATTATGAAACGCTTAGAGCAACGATTAAAGCCTGGAAAGAAGCCAACCCTGAAGCCGAAGAAAAGCCAAGTTTAGCTTTCCCACTTGAAGTTGTTTCCCAAGAGGGAGAATTGATTACCGTAGAAGATGCAGCTGCTTTAAAAACTTTAAAGAAAGCTTGTAAAAGAAGTGGAAAAAAAGACCACAATAAAGGAGACCGTTGTTTTAAATTGGTATTTCCTGTTAGCATCGTTTTTCCTGATGGCACTACTACTGAATTTGCTGATAAAGCGACCTTAAAAACAGCTGTTAGAACTTGGAAGTCTGAAAATCCTGATGCGGAAGTAAAACCAATGTTGGCTTACCCCTTAACGATTGAATTGGAGGATGGAACGACTGTTACTATCGAAGATGCAGCTGCGTTGATGGCACAGAAGGAGAGTTGCGCTGCTGGTAATTAAAAAACATGATTCAAGGTATCATTTTAATAGCCCCTTGAATTACGTAGAAACTGCAATAAACATTTTCAATTTTTAGTTTGGAAGCCTTTAAAGGACATCGTTCCTTTGAAGGCTTTTTTTGTTAATTCAACACCATGAGTCTCTAAGTTATCTCAACCATTCGCTCTTTTCTTTCCTTCTTTTTCACAATGGTCAAATCTTTGGCAATGGTAAAATAAAAAGTAGTGCCTGCTCCAAGATTAGAGTCTACCCAAATCTTTCCATTGTGGAGTTTCACAATATGCAAACAAGTAGCTAGACCGATACCTGAACCCTCAAATTCTGAGGCATTGTGCAATTTTTTGAAAGGCTGGAAGATTTTTTCTTGATGTTCTGGTTTAATCCCGATTCCATTATCTTTAATAGAAAACAACCAATGTTCTGCTTTTTCTGTAGCATATACTTGGACCTTACAAACTTCATCTCTCCTTCGAAATTTAATCGCATTGGAGATTAAATTCTGAAACAATTGATTGATTTTTACTGGAATCACCTGCAATTCGGGTAAGCCTGTCAATTGGATATGCACACCACTGGTATCTATTTGTTCTTTCAGGTCAAATAAGACACTGTTTAGGAGCGTATCTAGGTTTATTGACTCAAAAGTGATGGCTTCCTCTCTTTTAAGTCTGGCAAAAGCTAAAAGGTCCGTAATCAACAAATTCATCTTACTACTTCCCGCTGTAATAAATTTCAACATTTGAGAGGCCTCTCCATCCAATACGTCCTTTCTACCTAAATGACTTTCTAAAAGATTGGTAAAACTACTTACTGTGCGCAAAGGCTGCTTGAGGTCATGGGAGGCAATATAGGCAAACTCTTCTAGTTCTTTATTATTTCGTTTTAAGTCTGCTTGGGTCTTTTTTAGTAGAATAGATTGTTTGTCCAATTGTGCTACATGCTTTTTCAAAACCACTTGATTGTCTTTTAATCGAGCCAATAATCTTTGTCTTTGAAAGAAAAAAATGAAAAACATACTAAAAGTAAAAATAGAAAATATTAAACTTCCCATTACATAATAATTCTTATCAAATACCAACGTCTGTGCCCTATATAATTCATCCATTTCAGGTGAATCTATTACCATCCACAGATAGTATATATACCCTAAATAGAACAACAACCAAGCGATGCCCGCTTTATAATTAATAAGTGCAAAACTAGTGATTGGAATCAAGGACATGGACACGGCATCCAACGAATAAATACCGCCTGTTTCAAAAGATAAACTAAACAAAATTACTGCCCAAAAGCCAACAAAAATATTTCCTATTAAAATATTGGCGCCTGTATATTTCAGCAATACAACCAGCCCCATAACTGTTCCAGCTATATAAATATACGGGGTCTTATCGCCACTAGGATAAAAAATCTCGATGATAGATAGAATCGTACAAGCTATTATCGTAAAGCACATATAATATATCAGAATTCTGAAATTTGTTTTTTCTTCTTCTTCTATATTTTCAGGTAATAATCGTTCAAGTACTTTTTGCATTTTCATTAGTCAATGCAATCTTTCATCCCTTAATTACTGTTTAAGGAAACCAGGCTGCAAGTTTTTAAGAATCAATTTTACCTAAATTTTTCTCTCTAAAGGAAGCGTGTAAGGAAAGATTTATAACTTACCCTTGTGCAAAAATAATTCCACCTTTTCAGCCTAAATTTTATACACCCAGCGTAGCAAGAAAAAAGGTACGTGTAGGTCCTATGTCTCAGAATCTGTCTAAATCTATTTTTTCAACGTTCCTTATCAAAGGCCTTTTTCCTGGTTTTTAAACTTATCCTGCTGAATTTTTTAATCCTCCATTACAAACAATTTCTTTAAAATACCTACCTTTAGGATATTCCAAAAAACGGCAAAAGCTACAAAAAGAGGAAATCACCTATGAGAAACTACCTAAATCAAGTTTGGTCCTTCTTCCTTATTGTCCTATTTGTTTTTGTTGCTTTAGGAAATACCTTGGCACAGTCAAATGTCGATAATCCAAACTTACTTACCATAGATGCTATCGATAAAATTTATGATTTAAGTAATCACTTCAAAATATTCAAGGCAACTGAGGAAGATTATAAGATAGCGGAAATCGCTCATCCTAGCTTCGATTCTAATTTCGGTTCCAATTATCCACTAGAAGAAGGATATACTTACTGGGGAAAAATCATTGTTAAAAATGAATTATCCTCCTTAAATGCAACGACTCATTGGATATTGGAGCTAGCATGGGAAACTGAATTTGCGGAAATCTATACCCAAAACGAAAGTGGTATCATTTCAGCAGTAAAAAAAACAGGCAATATCATGCCTAGAAGTGAAAAGAGCGACCTTTATTTTTCGAGCATTTTTAATAGTTCTAAAGTCCAATTAAATTTCCCATTATCTGAAGAAATTACCATTTATCTAAAGCTCATTGACCTTCCGGGGAGATTCAAGCCAAGTTTTAACTGCACCCTTTCTAGCCTACAACCTGCTACCATAAATACACAGTCCTATCGTTTTGGCTTCCTTTGTCTTTTTTTTGGAATGGTCATCATCATGGCTATATATAGTTTTATTCTCTATTTCTTTATTAAAGACAAAACCTACTTATTTTATGCTCTTTACCTCGTAAGTATATTATTTTATAATTTCTATTCCTTCGGATTTGTCAAAACTCAATTGACTTGGATATTTCCAAACAATCTAGTCATGACCCATAGTTTTGCCACTATTAGCTATTGGATTGTTATTTTTTATGTATCCTTCATTAGTTCGTTTCTAAACTTAAAAAAAATTCTCCCTTTTTGGTATAAAGTTTTTCGAGTCATCATTGTAGCTGGAATGGTCTTGTTTGTCTTAGACAATATTCTTTTGTATTTCAACAACTATTCAGACAGCCTTTCCTTTCTTATCAATGCGGGTTATTTGTTGGTGCTACTCTTGACTACGCCTATATTCTTTTATCAACTATACCAAACAAAATTACCCAGAGGAAATTTCATAATCTTAGGTGGAAGTGCCATGTTGCTAGGAGCTGCATCTCTTTTACCTCCTTTAATCAGTGGCATTTTTGATGTAGAAGAATTATTTAAATTGCAAGCAGGAATTATCGTTGAAATCATCATTTTTTCATTAGGTTTAAGCTATCATCAACGCAAAAAGGAAAGAGAAGCTCAAAAGAACCTAGAAAGAGAAAAAGAACATCTAGAATTACAACAACTCTCTTCTGAAAATGAAGCCTTGTTGTTGAATATTCTACCCGTAGATGTGGCTACTGAGTTGAAAAGAGATGGCAAAGCAAAAGCTCGTTATTATGAAAATTTAACGGTGCTATTTACTGATTTTGCAGATTTCACTTCCTTCACAGAAAAAGCAACCCCCACAGTTTTAGTACAGGAATTAGATTTTATTTTTAGCTCTTTTGATGAAATTATTCACCGATATGGCATTGAAAAAATAAAAACAATTGGAGATGCTTATTTATGCACTGGTGGTATCTCTACTCCTCATAGCCAAATAAATGAGGTTATTCAGGCGGCACTGGACATTAGAGATTTTATAGAAAATTATAAAAAAACAGCCAAAGCCAAAGGCCATCCAAGTATGGATATTCGCTTGGGCATCCATACAGGGGCCGCCATAGGTGGCGTCGTGGGTAACAATAAATTCGCCTTTGATATTTGGGGAGATACCGTCAATATTGCCTCGCGTATGGAAACCCACGGAATGGTCGGAAAAATTAATGTCAGTCAAGCCATCCGAGATAATGCATCCAACACATTATTCAATTTTGAAGCAAGAGGAAAAATGGAGGTGAAAAATAAAGGATTTGTGGAAATGTATTTTGTCGAACGACTGTGAAGTTTCAAGTCCAAGAGGAATAATTAAGCCCTCAAAATTACTAAGTCTACTGCCCCTGTCGTAGGTACAACACTTTGAACCCTATACCGACATAAGCAACAGCAACTAATAACCTTTTTTGCTATCCTGTCACTATAAATTAACTTCCCCACCGACCGATAAACCACTCGGAACCATTTCGGGAACCGTTTTATCAAAATCATTATCATTCAACGCATTTAAAAAAGAGATGATAGGCGCCATGTCTCTTACTTTCAATCTTAATTCTTTTACCAATGGGTCAAACTGTGAGGGAGATACCGCAGGATTTTGTGGTTTTCCAAAAGAAATATCTTCATAAAACTCTAACACCCTTTGTAAATCCTGCATCGTTCCATTATGCATATAAGGGGCGGTATATCGAAGGTTGCGCAGAGAAGGCGTTCGAAACCCAAAGGTCTCTTCAAACCCTTTATCCACTTCTCCTAATTTAGGGTTTTCAGGGACTCCTAAAACGTGGATTTGATAATCTGAAAACATCGGTCCATTGTGGCAGTTGGCACAACCCACTTTTTTAAACAATTCAAACCCATCTTTTTCCGCAAGCGAAATAGCCGACTCCTCCCCTCTCATATATCGGTCAAAACGGGAATTGTTAGTCAATAAAGTCCTTTCAAAGGCAGCAATGGCTTTGCCGACATTTTCTATAGTAATGGGTTTTGTTTCGTCAAATGCCGCCGCAAAGAGGGATTGGTAAGTGGGAATAGCTGCTAGGCGCTCAACGATTTCTATCAATATTTCCGTTTCTGAATACTGCATCCCCCGCATCTCTTCCATCGCTTTTAGCGGTTCGATGGCTTGTGCTTCCAAACCTTGCGCCCTTAAATCCCAAAACATCGGCGCTTCACTGGGATTGTATTGATTGGCAATATCAATTCCATTAAAAGCGGTATTTAAAATAGTGTGGGCATTTTTTTTGACAAAAGGTATCTCATTCGGCTTTTTGAAGCTTCGCTTGCTGCCAAATCCTACCCCATTTACCCCAATGGAAATATCTCGATATTCCGCATAACCATTCGTCGGATGATGGCAGGTCGCACAGGCAACGTCTTTGTCCCCTGACAATATGGGGTCAAAAAACAACAATCTCCCTAATTCCATTTTCTCCAAGGAAAAAGTATTATCGGCTGGTGATTTTACTTTGGTTGGAAGGGCACCCAATTGGCTCAGTGCTACTAGCTGTCTTTTCTTTTTTTGTTTCTCCAATTTGAATTGGTGGTGTTCCGCTTCTGGATTGGAGCAGTTTCCTAAAATAAATAGGACTAAAAATAGCGGAAGGACATACTTTGTTGCCATTTATCAAAAATAGGATTTCTAGGTTGGAATTGCAAAGGGACGGTTGGATGAAATTAGGAATCAAGTACCTAAGGCTTCCCTTAACGCCCTCCTAGCAGCCGTATCTACCAACGAAAACAACCGAGCAGTGCCATCCTTTTCTTTGGTCGGCAGATGTCCTTTTACTTTCACCAATTCAAAATGGAGCCTATCTAATAATTGATAAAAGGCTTGATATAATTCCGTATTGCGCAATAATTTGTTTTTGGCATTGCGATAATTGTTTGCCTCCAATCGCTTGCGGCGAGCCGGCAAACCGATGATATTTTGGGAATCGGTGTAAATGATTATTGGTTGATTGGTAGGTGGGATGGCATTGATTGCCCATAATAAGGTCTGTATTTCTAATTTGGTGGAAGAGGTTTGGTCAAATCGTTTGGTTGTTACTTTTGATTTCAGCACCTCTATTGGCAATGCTGCGTCCGTTACCAATAAATAAGCCCCAAATCCAATCTTTAATTGGGCATGAACGCTTCCGTCGGTGAATAGTAGTAGGTTTTTCATGGAAATCGGAGTTTATTTTTCTCTTCCTTTTCTTACTCTTATATCCCGTTTATGTTCTCTGGTCAATTTTCCAGCAATCTATATAAAAACTTTGCCATCACAAATATTTAGAACTGTATATTTTTATACAAAAAAAAAAATCTCTTCATGCGCCTATAATTAAGCGATTTCTTATCATGTGGTACCATTTCCTCACAGACCACATTATTACATTGTATTAGTGACTAGTACAATAATAAATAATAACAGGACTATCGCTATTACCCCTTAAACTCCATCACCGTGAGGAAATTGACACTTTATTTATTAGCCAACCTAATACCCTTTTGTTCCTATGCCCAAAACTGTTTGAATGCAGGTTTTGAAGATGGCACTTTATCCGGTTATACGACTTACCTCGGCAATATTTCGGCAAATGGCAAAGTAACCATTGAAACCGCTGGTTCGAACGACCAGCAACATAAAGTCATGAACATTAGCGAAGGATTTGACCCTATTGCGGAACTGTTTTGCGAAGTCAATAAAGAATTACCCGTCGTGCCTGATGGTGCGGGTGAATATACCCTTAGGCTTGGCAATGCGCAAAGTGGTGCTAAAGCCGAAAGGGTCTTACTTAATTTTACAGTTAAGCCCGAATTAACCTTTTTTCTATTGCGCTATGCGGTCATATTAAATGACCCTAATCATGCGCCTTTTGAACAACCCCGATTTGAATTACGCATTTTGGATGAAAATGGTAGTGTTTTTCCTTGTGGAGAATATCAGGTACGAGCCGCAGAAAATATTCCTGGCTTTGAAAGTTGTGGAGGTGATTGGCGAGTTAGACCTTGGACAACGGTTGGATTTGAACTGCAATCCTTTTTAGGACAAAATATTCAAATTGAAATTTTAACCACTGATTGTGCGCAAGGTGGACATGCTGGCTATGCCTATTTGGATGTGTCTTGTCAACCGCTAGAAATAAATTTAGAAGGCTATTGCCCAGATAATACAGATGCCACCATGCGAGTTACGGATGGATTTATAAAATATGAATGGAATACCGGTGCAACAACGAATAGCATCAATATCCAAAACCCAATTGCTGGGACGCCCTACCAAGTTACCGTGACAAGTGCCACTGGTTGTGAGCTGGTATTAAAAGATACCATTCCCAATATAGAAGCATCTCCGAAACCTGTATTTGCATCCGCCCCAGACCTGTCTTTTTGCCGAGATACGGCTATTTGGTTTCAACCCAAAGGGCAACATTTAACCAATGTTTTCAGTCCAACTTTAGAAAAAACAGCCGAATCCTTTTTACTAACAGCGGCTGGAACCACTGATTACACCTTTATCGCTACCGATAGTTATGGTTGCCAAAGTGACACTTTACAGTTTGGGATTACCATTGCACCGCCAACTATTACGAGTAGTATTGAATCTTTGGAATGTGCAGGTGACGCCAATGGCCAAATCCAATTGGAAGTAGCCTCTGATTTTTTGCCTATCCGATATAAATGGGATTCAGGCCATTCAACGGCGGCTATTGCCAATCTTACTAAAGGTACTTACACGGTCACGATTACGGATGATATTCATTGTACCAATACCGCCACCTTTACCATTTCCTCCCCTGATTCCCTAAAATTGGATTTATTTGAAATGAACCCTGTCATTTGTCATGATGCAGCTGATGGAATGGTCAGCATTTCCACCAAGGGCGGTATTCCGCCTTATGCGCTTGAAATGAATAACAAAACCTATTTCACCACCGAAATAGACAATTTATCAGCAGGTAATTATACTTTTTATGTGATGGATGCAAATGGTTGTGCGACCAATAATAATATTCAAATAACGAATCCTCCGCCAATAAATATTGCTGCTACGAGCACCGCCACTACCTGTTTTGGAGATACCGACGGAACGATTAACCTATCCATTGAAGGTGGACGCCCCAATTACCGAGTTTCTTGGCAGGATGCGCCAACCGCCGATGAAACGATTAGAATCGAATTAGCTGCTGGGGAGTATATTACTACAATTACGGATGCACTCGGCTGTTCGGTCACCAAAAAAGTAACTGTTTTTGAACCTCCTTTTGATAAGGATTGTGGTACGTTTATACCGAACTCCTTTTCACCAAATATTGATGGCGTAAATGATGCGTTTTATGTCGTAGGAAGTAGAAATGGCATCCAAGTCGAAAAACTGGAAATCTACAATCGCTGGGGCGAATTGGTTTTTAACCAAACCACCAATTGCCAAGAAATTGGGAATGCTGACTGCGGTTGGTCTGGAATGATTGGTAGTCAGGAAGCACCGATTGGCGTTTATATTTATATTATTGCGATTAGCTTTCCTAGGGTAAGCACACCTGTTGTTTATACGGGGACGGTTCAGTTGATTCGGTGATTTTTTGGTTGTCTTTTGTTTATGGAGATAGTAGGAGGTTTTCGGAAAGAATTGTATCTAAAACTATATCTTAGATTCTACTAGACATAAAAAAACCTTGTAAATCAATGACTTACAAGGTAGTTTTGGTATCCCGTAGGGGAATCGAACCCCTGTTGCCAGGATGAAAACCTGGAGTCCTAACCACTAGACGAACGGGACAGGATTTAAGCTTAATCAATAATTATTTTAACTAAAAAAATTGCTAAGCTTTCTAAGCGAGTGCAAATATATAAGGTGCAAAGGAAAATGTCAAAGGAAACTTTAAAATTTTTTATTTTTTTTTGAAAAAAATGACCTGCTCCTAAATCCCTAATAGCTAGCCTATTGATTATCAGCAATTTATAAACTTGGTAGCAAAAATATTTATTTATAGAACTGGACAAGACAAACTAAACTACTTTTTACCCTGTTCCTTGTTTATCATTCAATTAAAATTTTCAATACAAATCGTCTTTTTTATCATAGATAAACATGGTATTAAATAATTAGTTGGATTAATTCGTAAGATTATCATATATTTGCGCGAAGTTTTCTTAATTGGTGTAAATTTTACACTAAGTACCTTTAACAGCTAAAGGTTTGGAATAACAAACTAATAATTGATTCGTTAGGAATCACCTTGAATACATAACTTAAAAATAGAGTAAAATTTTTTACTCACACAAAAATTCAAAACATCATGGCAAAGAAAGTTGCAATTAACGGTTTTGGTCGAATTGGCCGATTGGCTTTTAGAAATTTATTACAGAGAGATGGAATTGAGGTTGTTGGTATTAATGATTTGACAGACAACGCTACTTTAGCACATTTATTAAAATATGATTCTGCACAAGGTCCTTTTGAAGGTACAGTAGCTTCAACGGACGATGCTTTAATCGTTAATGGTACTAAAATCGCTGCTTTCTCGCAAAGAAATCCTGCTGATTTACCTTGGGGTGATTTGGGTGTAGATGTTGTTTTAGAATGTACGGGTATTTTCAGAACTAAAGATAAGGCGGGTTTACACTTACAAGCTGGTGCAAAAGACGTTATCATGTCTGCTCCTGCTAAAAGCGACGGTGTTCAAACTATCGTTTTGGGCGTAAATGATGCAGATTTAGACAGAAGAAAGAATGTATTTTCTAATGCTTCTTGTACAACTAACTGTTTAGCTCCTGTTGCTAAGATTATCAATGACAACTGGGGATTGAAAGTTGGGTCTATGACGACGACTCACGCTTATACGTCTGACCAAAGAATGCAAGATGCGCCTCACTCTGATTTGAGAAGAGCTAGAGCTGCTGCTTATAATATTGTACCGACTTCAACTGGTGCAGCAATTGCAGTAGGAAAAGTTGTTCCTGAGGTTGCTGGAAAATTATCTGCTATTGCAGTAAGAGTTCCTGTAATTACTGGTTCAATGATTGAATTGAACGTGGTGTTGGAGAAATCAACTACTCCTGAAGAAGTTAATGCGAAGTTCAAAGAATTAGCGGAAGGTCCATTAAAAGGAATTTTACAATTTCAAACAGACCCTATCGTATCTAGTGACATCGTAAGAAATCCTCACTCTTCTATCTTCGATTCTTTAATGACGACGGTATTAGATGGTAACTTCCTAAAAGTAGTTAGCTGGTACGATAATGAAGCTGGATACTCTGCTAGAATTGCTGATTTGACAGCTATGATTTTGAAAGTATAATGGTGATTAGTGATTAGTGATTAGTGATTAGTGATTATAAAGAATAATTGAAAAGTATCGAGTTATCATAGCTTGGTACTTTTCTGTTTCCCCCCTTTCCTTTTATACCTATATACCTTTAAACCTTTAAACCTTTCAAAAATGACTTTAGACTTTAATAATAAAAAAGCCCTTGTTCGAGTAGATTTTAATGTGCCTTTGAATAAGGAATATGTGATTACAGATGACACTCGAATTCGTGCGGCTTTGCCGACGATTAAAAAGATTTTGGCAGATGGTGGTTCCGCTATTTTAATGTCTCATTTAGGTCGTCCGTTGAAAAAGAAAAATGAGGATGGGAGTATCAATGTAGAGAAATTTACCTTAAATCATGTGACGGAACACGTTGCTAAATTATTAAAAACAAAAGTTCATTTTTGCCCAGAAACCGTTGGTAATCAAGCAACTAAAATGGCAAAAGCATTGCCAAAAGGGGAAGTTTTGATTTTGGAAAACACTCGTTTTCAAAAAGAGGAAGGGAAAGGCGATGCAGGATTTGCTAAAAAATTGGCGGCTTTAGCGGATGTCTATATCAATGATGCTTTTGGTACAGCGCACCGTGCGCATGCTTCTACGACAACCGTTGCTCAATTCTTCAAAAAAGGAGAAAAATCTTTTGGTTTTTTAATGCAAAATGAAATTGAAAATGCCAATAAAGTATTAAATAATCCTGACCGTCCGTTAACGGCGATTATCGGTGGTGCAAAGGTATCGGATAAGATTTTATTATTAGAAAAGTTATTGGAATTTGCTAATAATGTGATTGTTGGTGGTGGTATGGCTTATACTTTTATGAAAGCACAAGGTGGTCGAGTCGGTAACTCTTTAGTAGAAGATGACCGATTAGAATTGGCTTTGAAGCTGATTGAAAAAGCGAAGAAAAGAGGGGTTAAATTATTATTACCAAAAGATTCGATAGCAGCAGATAACTTTAGCAATGAAGCCAATATTGCTACTAAATACACCAAAAGAATTCCTCAAGGTTGGATGGGCTTAGATATTGGCCCAAAAGCAATTGCGGATTTCCAAAAAGTAATTGGTAAGTCTAAAACCATTTTATGGAATGGCCCAATGGGTGTTTTTGAAATGTCCAACTTTGCCACTGGTACTAAATCTATCGCACAGGCTGTGGCAGATGCGACGGCTAAAGGTGCTTTCTCCCTTGTTGGTGGTGGTGATTCTGTGGCAGCCGTGACTCAAATGAAATTGAATGATGATGTGAGTTTTGTGTCAACTGGTGGTGGTGCAATGTTGGAGTTTTTAGAAGGGAAGGAATTGCCTGCTATTGCGGCGATGACTAAATAGAAAGTACGTAAAACTGGTAGCACAAGCTTCAGCTTGTTTGGGATACAGGTCTTCAGACTTCTTAATGATTTAAATTAAAATAATTGCAGATTGTATTAATTTATACTTGCTAACCTAAAGGTCAGCGTCCAAAACAGGATAAATCCTGTGCTACCAGTTTATCATTCTTTGCAATTTAAGTTATTTATAAAAAAGGTAGTTCTCCCAAAGAGCTACCTTTTTTTATTTGGGTTGAAAGGAACCCGATAAGTAAATCTAAAGTAAAAAAAGTAATTTTGCCACGAATTCTATTTTACGAGAGAACTACTACTTAAAAATATGAGCAAGGAAATTGCCAAAAGCCCAGAAATATTAGAAAAGGAAGCTATTATCAAAGATTTACAAAGCCAGTTGAAAAAAAAGAAAACTGCTTTGAAAAGTCTTAAAACAAGATTGAAAAACACACAACAGGACATCACCGAAGTTCAAAGGGCAGGTAGTGGTCAAATCATGAGCAAAATGTCTCAAATGGAAAAACTCCGTTTGGAACTGATTGAGTTGGTCAAGAAGATGATGAAAATTAAGGGGCTGAGTCGAGCTGATAAAGCTGCCTTAAAAGATATGGAGGCAAGCTTTTCTGACGAAGATATGTTCGGGGATGACTTCAAAGCCTTTCGAGAACAAATGGACGGCGCAGAAGACTTTGATTTTGAAGCGCAATTTGGAGAAAATGAACGAGCTAAAATGCGGGACATATTTGAAACGTTTGCCGTCAAACCCAATAAGGAGGAGCAAAAAGATATTCGTAAAGTATTTATTAGCTTGTCGCAAAAATTTCATCCTGACAAAGCGCCCACCAAAGCAGACGAAGCGGAGTATCACGAAATGATGCAAAAGATTAATGAAGCGTATCAAGCAGGAGATATTCATACCCTTTTAGAATTAGAGCGCCTCTTTTTGACCGAAAATTTAGATTTATCGAAAGTACAATCTCTTTCGGTGGATGTGTTACAACAAGAGATTGACCGACTGCAAAGAGATTTACAATTTATTAAAAGCCAGATAGATAGAAACAGTCAAGAGTTGAAAAGTTTGCGCGCCTCTGATATGGGGCAGATGCTAACCGACATGAAAAGAGCCGAAAAAGAAGGAGTTGGTTTAGATGCAGCTTTAGGACAGTTGGACGATTCCATTGAAAAGCTTCAAATGACCAAAGAAGCATTTGAAGAATGTATCAAATTAGGCAATACCCAACCCTTAGAACAAATGATGATGGCAGAAACTGCCAATCAACCTTCGCAAGCGGAGATGATGGCAATGTTAGAAGATATGATGGGTGGAAAAGTAAATCCACAAGATTTAGAGGATATGTTTGGTTTTGAAGAAGAGGACGAAGATGATTTTGGATTTGGAGAAGAGGAGGAAGTTAAAAATGCCAAATTTAAAGTGGGTAGTTCTGTTAAAATCGCTAAAAACTATTATGACAAATTGAATGGTTTAGCTCTAGGTAATATGATAGGACGGGTAGAATCCGTGTATTATGACCATAAGCGAGTAATTATATATGAGATTGAATTAGATAGTATTTCACTCAACAAATTAAACATTGAATTTGTTAAAGATGCAATTGAAAATAATACCGATTTTCAGAATTTTGAAATTAAAGAAGCAGACCTAAGAAAATGCCAAACTAGAGATAAGCTCACTGATACTCATGGTGCTTACCGCAGGCTCTTACATAAATATACTTGGTATTTTTTAGACGAAGCAGCACAAAAGCGACTTTTTTCTATCCTGCTACAAGCGCCTGCCGAATCTGATTTTGACAACTGGTGGATGCACTTTGATAAGGTATTAAAATTCCCAATACAAGCGAAATCAAGGGGCTTGATGGAATTTAGAAAAGGAGAAAAAATGAAAATAGTCGGCATTGAAGGTATCAATGAGGAATATGGTGTCATCGTCAACATGAATTACCGAAAATCAAGGGGTACTTATCCCCTATTTGACTTGATGGCTGATGGAAAAGAAACAAAAGCCAAGCAAGTGTTAGAAGATTATTTTAATTATGCACAGGAAATGCTGGAAGTTTTCCTTTAAAGATTAATTACAAATTTGATATGGCAGAAAAATTACATAAACTGGGCTTAAAATTACCGACCGACCCAAGATGGGTCAACATGGCAGAAATTAGCTTAGAAGAAATCTTGACCGACCATGCTTATTGTGAGCAAAAAGCGGCGACTTCTTGTATTACTTTGATTCAAAAATACCCAGAAAGAAAGGAGTTGGTTCGTGCCTTAGCGCCTATTGTCACCGAAGAATGGGGCCATTTTCGCTTGGTCTTAGCCGAATTAGATAAAAGAGGTCTTGAATTAGGAGAACAACGCAAAGATGAATATGTCAATAAACTCATGAAATTCAATAAGAAAGGAGGGAGTCGGGAGGACCGATTATTAGAAAAACTATTGACCTTTGCCTTAATCGAGGCAAGAAGTTGTGAACGGTTTCGTTTATTGTCCCTTCATATTTCAGACGATAATTTAAAAGAGTTTTACCATAAGTTTATGGTTTCAGAAGCAGGGCATTACCATCTATTCATTGACTTGGCTCGCACTTATGCGGGTAAAGAAAAAGCCAACGCTCGATGGCAGGAGTTCCTGGCATACGAAAAAGAAATGTTGCCTACTTTGGAGGTTCGAGGGGACCGGATGCATTAGGGCAGAGGTTTAAAAGAGCAAGTTCAAGTATCAAGTGCAACAAGCAACTGTTGCCCCCTTGAACTTGAACTTAATAAACTTAAGCTTTTCTCATAATCTAATAACTTTAAGTAGATAGATTTATGATTTATGATGTAAAATTATGGGTGTTAAGAGAAATTTTCGGATGGAAAAAACTGTAGTTTCAACGACATTTTGTAGGGGCAATCCCTTGTGGTTGCCCGAGTCTAAGAATATTTTCGGTTAAAATTGGGCAAGCACAAGGCATTGCCCCTACAGG
>CALJVJ010000070.1 GCA_937974625.1 uncultured Saprospiraceae bacterium | reverse complement strand
CCAAAATATTGTTCCTCGTAAGGTTCTAAAATTAAGGTATTATCTTTC
This sequence comes from uncultured Saprospiraceae bacterium, assembly GCA_937974625.1. Taxonomy (GTDB): domain Bacteria; phylum Bacteroidota; class Bacteroidia; order Chitinophagales; family Saprospiraceae; genus JAFMDF01. The sequence continues at coordinate 15,881 of CALJVJ010000070.1, read as the reverse complement.
CAACTAATCGTTGTTTTATAGTTTTTTAGAAAACCTAAACCCAATAAACCCATAGGCGAACCACTCGCAGAAATAGAAAAATGAGGAACAATAATATTACCAATTTGAAAATTTTCGACCTCTTGAATAATTGCATCTGATTCATTTTCTCCATCTAAGCCGACGCTAGCGTTACCTATCATTTCTATTCTCCTTCCTACGACTTGCTCTACATCACTAATATTGGTACTGGCATAACCACTATTACCTAAATCAACCGTAAATCGAGTGCTTAAGGAATCTGCTCCCAAGGTGGCATTAACATATAATTGATGTCCAAACTGATTTTCCGATAGTATAATCGTATCAGCGCTTTCACTAAAAGTCAATTGGTTTTGTTCTGAAACGATTAATATTTCTTCTTTTTCAAAATCAATTTGCCAAACTAAATGCTGCATCGCTTCTTTACCTAAAATACCAAATACATTATCGGTACAAGAAATAGGCAATTTATCAATACTCTCAGCAGCTAGGTTTTTAAATTCAATATTTCCCAAGGTCAACTGGTCAACTTGGTGAATATCAGGAAAAAGAAAACCTCCACCAGCTCCAATTGCAAAAGCATTACCAATATCGGGTAAGTCTTGCTGTTCCAACATGTTTGTAAACACATAAGAAGTGGCACCAGAATCCAAAATAAATGGATATTTGTTTTGACTACCATTGATGTTTACATCAACTAGCATATGTCCCGTCTCGCTGTAATAAAAAGGAATGGTTTCATTGACCGTTTCATTGACTACTTCTACTTGGTCTAAAGTCTTAAAAACATTAGACATAAAAATGACTAAGCCAATAAATGCGACTACAGCTATACCGATAATGCTTAAAAGGACTTTTACCCATGTTTTCATAATTCGAATGGTATTGATAGAATAATGTTATTCGGTGTTTACAGTTTCTAATATATGGCTACTCTATTTCCCTATATTATTTATTTGGATGAATAGCTCGGAAAAAGAGACAAATTACAAGGAAGGTGAAGTTATCATCATACCTTCTGCAAAAAGTTATAATTATGTTTTCAAAAATAGTTTAGGTCAAAGTGCTTTACTGTTCCAATTGAGCTATATAAGCTTCCGTGTTCAATTGAGCTTTCATTTTATCTACTTTGGCCTGGTCGCCTTCACATTTGTAACAGTAGGCTCTGATAAACTGAGTTAGTTCCTTCAATTCAACACTTTCTTCATCAACTTTTAACTTAGCTAATTTCTTTCTTACCTTTTTTATATTTCCTCTGTAAGCATCATTCAACACAGATAATAATTCCGTTTGTTGGATTAATGTTTTTGAGCCGCCTTTCTTTTTAGCCCGTTTATAATAGGTGTTACTCCATCTTAAAAAAGCACCACTCAAGGTCTTATTAGTCAATGTGATACCAGTTTCTTGAAATGCTTTACCTACCTCTATAAATGTCTCTATACTTGCCTCCTTTCTCATAATAGGGGCTAGTGCTGAATTAATTATCTCTATATCATTTGGGAGGGCTTCTAAAATTTTCAAATAAGCACTCGCCGAGGAAAAATCTGTTTTTTGCCAAATAACATCTCCAGTGGCCGTCATTAAAATAACCGTTGGAATAGCCTTGACTCCATATTTAACAGCTAATTCTTTTTGAATATCTATATCCACTTTCATTGGGATAAATTTATCTGTCACCTTACTTATTTCGGGACTATTCCATAGTTTGTCGTCCATCTCCCGACAAGGGCGACACCAAGATGCCCAGAAATCCATTAATATTAATTTATGTTCTGTTAAGGATTTAATTTGCGCATCTTTCATGTTATACACCCAATTTACCTGGGCTTTCAGTACGCCATAAGTACAAACGAATAAGCATAAAACGATTATTTTTTTCATGTTGGTTGTAATTTTTTAATGATTAGAAATTTTTCTTGTTTAAAACACTACAAATTCAAATTCCAAATCCAATGCAATAAATCACAAATCAAGCAAGTCCCCATTAACCAGTTGGCCAGAAGATTAATCGGGACGATTGCTAAAATTTGTATCCAAACAAAGTACTTAAATCTTTTACTAGACTTCTTGTGGAAAAGAAAAGTAGATGGATTGTTTAAATTCAGTTGGTTTTGCATATTTAGAAATTAAATTAGTAAAACATTGGGTGATTTCTTAACACAAAGTTAGGGCAACTTAATGGTTCTTCTATTGACAAAAAAACTGTTCTGTACTCAATTAAATTTCCATGTAAAACGAGTTTATATTTAATTAACTAATTGATTATAAATAATTTATGAAATTTATTTTTTTTAGAAACAAAATATCTTCTAGAATTTTTAGGAGATTAAAACGAGCAGATTTAAAAAATCACTTTTGTTTCTGGTAAGTTCAAACCACCTTTGCACTAGCTACTCGCTTCGTCCCCAAAACATTCAACACCATCTCCCACAAATCTTCATAAGGAATAATCTCTATAGAATGAGATTGATTCGCCACTTCCAAAGGCATTTCACTCAAACGCGTTCGATATTTACTAGCTTTACGTTCCACAGCTATTCGATGAAACCCTTCTTTCGGTATTTCTAATAACATTTTAATAAAACAATTACTTCTAAAATTAGTATCCTTTTTAAGATAACGGGAAGTATATTTTTCGATAGCCTCAATCCTATCTATTGCTCTATTATATTTTTTTTGAACAATGGTAAAGATAATCTGAATCACTAAAATGGAAATATTACGCCCTCTTTTGTCTTGAGAGAAGGTCGGTACTTCATTTAAAAATTTTCCTAATCTAAATTTCACAAATGTTTTGTCTCCCCTTTCTATATTAAATTCTTTTGCCTCAATTAAAAAGTGAATATATGCTTTAAAGATATTCCATATCTCCTTTGTATTACTCGGTAATAAGTCAAATCGTTTATTATCAACTATCTTTATATACACGGCATGAGCTTCTTCATATTGTTTAGTGTGAAATAACAAATACATAAATGTTTCTTGTCCTTTAAACCAATTAAATGAGCCATGGCTTATATATTTATTTAAAATTTCAAGTGTTCTTTTTCCTTGTTCAAACTCCTTTAATTGAGTATGGCAAACTAATTTTTGTGAAACAAAAGAAGAAATTCCCCCTTTCCAAATTAGGGGTTTTGATTCAAATCTTTGTATTATAGAGTCACAGACCTCTGATGTTTTTTTATAATTATTAACAGACATCAAGTTAATAATTTGAATCATCCCTCCAAAAAAAAGTATATTTAAGGTACTATAGTTTATAATATCCTCTTTAATTAAATCAACATATTCGTTTGACTCTTTGATTAACCCCTCATCAGAAGGTTTACTTTCTATAAAGTAAGGAACTAACTCTAAATAATATTCTTGAAACTGTAACTCTTTTTCTCTAATTTTTAGACTATCTTTAAGTAATTCATTATAATATTTATATTTTTTTCTATCATAACGAATTGCACCATATTGAGTTCGTAAAAATCTACATACCTCAATAACTATATCCAAAAAATCTGCTTTTTGAGCTTGTTTCAAAACTTTTATACAAAGATTTAAAGCAGATTTCTTAGCAGATTTCCCCGCCAATATCTTCGCCGCCGCCCAATCCTTATAACAATTCAAATAAGCCTTTTCATACTCATTAAACATAGAATCATTGGCTTCCACAAAAAAGACGGTATTAATCAGCCGATTTTTTAAACGTGTTTTAAGGTTCTTATAACTCTGATTGCGCACATTGCCATCAAAAAAATGAGCGGCAGCATCCTCATCTGAGGTAAAAGTACCATCTGCGATACCAGAATAAAATTCGTAAACTTGGGAAGGGGTATCGGTAGGATTACCTAATACTTCAATATTTTTAGTTTTGTATTTGGTCAAGACTTGGACCATTTCACGTAGAATTTCCATTGTTTCGGGTGTTTAGAAGTCTATATGTAGAGAGACTAGTTAATGATTCACTTATTGTTTTTTGAGGTTGGTTTCTACTCTATTATAAATAATAAAAAAAAAGGTTGGATTTGGTAGAGCATCTCTAGAGAAGCACCGATTAACGGTACTTCCTAGGTAGAGAGAATCCGGCTGTAATAGCCTGTTAAAATCTAAACACAAGATATAAAAATAATCTCTACGATGTAAATGTATCCCAAAGAATCCGAAAATTTACCGATTCAACCGAACCGACTTCACTTGGTCGGCAATCCGACTATACAAACTCTTTCGCTCCACAATCACCTCTCCTATGCCGTGCATTAAAGGTTGGGTAAGCAGGGTATCTCCATAAGTAGAGACAAAACCATTGGGAAAATTAACTTGAACGTTATAATGGCTATCGAATGGTAGGGCGGAAATATCACTGACTTCACCTTTGAGCACCCCAAATTCCATAAAAGGATAATTATTCAATTTGACATAAACTTCTTGTTCTTTTTTAACCTTGCCTGCGCCTTCCATAGGCAATTGCAGCAAAGCAAAATATTGGGTAGTTTCTTTAGGAATGATGCTAAATACTTTTTCTTCTTCTTTGACAAACCGATAATCGTTTAAATACCCCTTGTGGATACAAACACCTGAAATATTAGCTTTGAGTAAATAGGCTAATTCCCATACGCTAATATCCTTATCTAATAATTGAAGCGCATCACTAATCGCATGAAGATAGGTGAGTTCTTGATTAGCAAACTGACTTTTAATAGCAATATTTTCTTGATTCAGTGTTTCTATCTCAATAGATAAATCATTGATGTCCGTCTTATTATTTAAATGCGCAATCGCAGATGCTATTTGGTCTTGATTGTCCTCCGCTACCAATCTGCCTTCAATTACCTCTTTCGCCAACATTTCCTGATTGTCGGCAGCTATCTTAGCTGCAATCGCTTTATTTTCTTCCAAATAGGTTGCTTTCTCATTTAATATCGCTTGTCGGCTTTGGTAATGTTCAATTTGTGCTAAACGAGATTTTATCAATTGCTGATGTTGGTCCGTTTTCAAAAATGTTTGATGAGCTTCCACCGCCTTAATAACCTCCACTAAAGCTGGTTTTAGGTCACCTATAGCTAGCTTATTAGCTGAACAAAGGTCTTTGGCAATCAATAAATCTGTTTTATCCGGCTGATTTAATTTCGTTTTCAAGACCTGAACATCCTTGTATGCTGCTGTATTTTTTATCATTGCCAAAGGAGTGCCCTTCTCTACTAGGGTTTCATTCTTCACTAATAGCTCCAATTCTCCAGTCGTTTTGGCGTAAACATCCACAGGTGTAATTTTAGTCGTAATAGTCAAAGGGGCACTAATAGTATCTTTATATTCTAATAACCAAGCAATAAAAGGAAGTAATGCCAATACAAAAATGATTGCCAAAAAGCTACTCACCATTAAACCTCTCGGTAATTCTTTTTTTATTTGTAAATCCGTATTAGTATCGTCCATTGTGATTGTAAGATTGTGTGATTGAATGATTGAATGATTGTGTGATTGAATGATTGTGTGATTGTGTGATTGTACAATCAGCGAAGCATCACAATCATTAATACTTCAATTTATCATTCGTAAATTTTATCAATCGACGAAGGGCAGATTCAATTCTTTGCAATTCCGTCAAAATATGTTGATATTTTTCCTCTTCTAAGAGTTCCCTTCTCTTTGATTTTTCGTTCCAATCAAAACATTCTTTTAAAGAACCTTGACTGTATCTATAAAATTTGATTTTATCTTTTTTGTGATAGCGTCCAAAACCCTCTGCAACATTAGCCGAAATACTATCAATCGCCGTTACAAATTGAGTACCTACTGTTTTCTTAGCAAACCATTCCCATTTTACAATTTCTTCCCAAACATAATTTGATAAATGAAATGACCAAAGGTAGGCATCTAAATCACTTAATTTTAAATATTTTTTTTCATTCATGTTTTATGGGTTTCTCGTCGTATAATTATAACTCCTTCAATCAGCGAAGCGTCTCAATCAGCGAAGCGTCTCAATCACACCTCTCAATCTAACCCCTTCCATTGCATATGATAAGCCCCTTCTTTTTCAATCAATTCCTCAAAGCTTCCTTGTTCGACAATTTGCCCAGCCTCAATCATGACAATTTTATCAACATGTTCAAATAATTTCAGCTTATGGGTAGCGGTAATAATAGTCCGTCCAGCAAAGAATTTTTCAAGGTTCTGAATCACTTTTTTAGCCGTAATATTATCTAGCGCACTCGTAGGTTCATCCATAATCAAGTAGTTGGCATTTTTATAAATAGCTCTAGCTAACAAGATTCGCTGTACCTGTCCTTTACTAAATTGTTTACCACCTCGACCAACCATCGTTTCTACACCTCTTTCTAATCCTTCCATAATTTGGTCTAAACAACTTAGTTGAATGGCTTCGTTCAGTCGATTAAAATCAACTGTTGATTGCTCCTCTTTCAAGGTAATATTATAGCGAAGCGTATTGCTAAAAATAAAACCATCTTGAGAGACAAAACTACAGTTCTCTCTCCAAGTTTTATAATTGATATGTTGAATCCTGTGCGCTCCTACTTTGACCTCTCCTTGTTCCGCTTGCAACAATTTCAGTATTAACTTAATGATAGTTGATTTTCCACTTCCGCTCTTACCGACTAGCGCAATTTTACTACCATAAGGTACCTCAAAAGTAATGTTCTTAATGGTAGGCAAGTCTTGATAAGTAAAGCGAACACCTTCAAAAGCAATTGTTTTGTTATAATCGACGACAGGATTAAAGTCATCTGGTTCATATTCTTTTTCTGATTGTAAAAACACACCAGAAAGCCTATCTAAACTCAATTTTGCATCTTGCCAATCTTGGACAAACTGCATAATGTCTGTCGTCGGTTTAGTCAACTGTCCTAAAATATATTGAATAGCCAACATAGCCCCCAAAGTCAAAGTACCATTGATGACTGACATGGCTGCAAAAAACAAAATAAAGATATCTCGCAGTTGTCCTACAATCAAATTAAACCCTTGATAAAGTTGGTAAATTCTCAAAATCATCAATCGATTGACAGCAAATTTATCTTGAATCTCGTGCCATTGTTCTACCTTATAATTTTCTAGGTTATTTACTTTAATATCCACCAATCCTTCTAAGACTTCCATGAGGTGACTCCGCATACGAGACCCCACTTTAAATCGTTCATTATCAATCTTTTCTCTAAATCTCAAGAAGAAAAAGTCCCAAAAAATAACGACAAAAAAGGAAATTAAAAAGATGAGTCCAATCCTCCAACTAAAGATAAAAAGGACAATACCAAAGACGAGTATTTTAAAAATAGCACTAATAAAATTGACCGAGCTACCCGTCATAAAAGTTTCGATTCGCAAATTGTCATTAATATGCTGAATCAAGTCTCCCTGCTTTTTATTACTGAAAAATAAATACTTCTTAAAAAGAAGATTATGGAGGTAAGAGTTAACCAATTTAATATTAATCCGAATACCAATATGCCGCAACAACCAAAGGCGTAAAAAATCTGAAAGGACAATCCCTAAAAATAAAAATAGCTGACCCAATAGTAATAAATAAATGAAATCAATATCTTGGTGATTGATGCCTTGGTCTACTAAAGCTTGGGTTAAAAAAGGGAAAATAAGTTCAAACAATACCCAGAGTACTTGGAGCGCAAGAACTTGAAGAATTGCGGTTTTATATTTAAAAAGTTGTTTATATAAACCACTAAAGGAAGATATGTTTTCCGTTGATTGTGCCATTCAGGTTTTACGTGTTTGGGCAAATGTAATAAAACTATTGCGACTTATAACAACATTAAGTATATAAAATCCAAATATTCTAAATACCAAGTTGTCTCCAACTCACACTTCTTCAACAATAGACTCCCCACAACCTTCGATGCCACTTGTCCATTCCCAAGACTCATGTAATCTTATTTTTCCATTGGGCAATAACTCAGGAGTTGACGTACAGACTCCAGCCCTAAATTCATCATCATTATTCCAATGTTGGTAGCTCATTCGAATAGTTCCATCAGGTTCGACCCTGCCTAGTAGATTGCCTTCTCTAATATTTCCACCTTGGTAAGAGGCACTAATTACTGAACCATTTTGCTGATAAAAAAAGGTGGTATCTTCGGATACTTCGCCCGTATTGGAATTGCTAATAGAGCGAAATTCCTTACCGTGGTAGGACCATATAGGTACATTCTTCATTGGGTGCTCTTGTGTGTAAGATGAACACAACTAAAAAAACAAGTTATTTTTTAGTTTCAATCACCTTAGTTTTGGTTAAAACAAAAGAAATCCCATAATTGCTGTGCAAATTATGGGATTAATTCCGGCTACTATTGTAGCATGTATTGTGTCGGGTTTGTGTAAGTGACTCAAAGATAGAAAATCTCAAGGAGGTCGCAAAGAAAAAAGCGGTTAAAATAGTGGAGTGTCAAAATATGGCAAAAATAACATAATAATAAATCAACATTTGTATTTAACTGTATTTCAACAGTTTCAAATAACATTAAGAAGTCATATGGTAAAAATACAATTATCAGAAGCTTAACATAAATTGAATTTTAAAACAAAATAATTGCATAGGCAAACATTTTGAAAAAAAAAATTAAAAATCAAATTTGTATAGTTAGCTAAAACTATGTAATTTTAGCCAAGTTGTAAGTGCGAGAAAACTTTTCTGTAATCTAGTACTTAGACTACACAACATCAAAAATTACTATGAGAAAAACTTTAATTTTAGGACTGGGTCTCCTATCTTCTTTATTGTTTATCCTACCAGCACGTTACATTTATGTGTGTAAGATTATGAATAATTGTGCGCCCGCTACGGACCACAAAGTAAATACACCTTCCCTAAAATTAATGGATGGTGATTCTGTTATTTTACAAGGCTATGAACAATTAGTATTTGGACCAGGCAGTATCTCCCCAGACTTAACAATCAACAATCAAGCGTATTTAGATAAATTAGCCGATTACTTAAAAGAAAATCCAACTAAAAATTTAACGGTAACAGGCCTATTCAGAAAATCCGAAGCAGGTCAAAGTTTTGGTATGTACGAAAATTTAGGTATTGCTAGAGCAAATATTCTTCGTGATTTTTTGGTTGAAAGAGGAATTGATGTGAATAGAATATCCTTAGACCATGCAAGTATTGAGGACGAGAACCTAACGGCACCTGCTCAATTTGACATATTTGAAGCGAGACCAGCAGACTATGACACAAATGGTGGATTAGTCAAAACTCAATTTAGATTTGACAATATGACTTTTTCAGACGCCAATTTCGAGTTTAACTCTGATGTCTTCAAACCAGGAACTGCATTTAATGTATGGGCGGATTCAGTCATCACCTTTTTTGATGTAAATACAGATAAAACCTTAAGTGTTATTGGTCATACTGATAATTTAGGGACCGTTCAATACAATGAAGATTTAGGTTTGCGAAGAGCACAATCAGCAAAAGCCTTTTTTGAATCAAAAGGTATGGAAGCGACCATAAATACATCAACTAAAGGGGAAAAAGCACCAATAGCTGCTAACACAACAGAAACTGGCAGGCAAAAAAATCGAAGAGTAAATTTTATTATTCAATAAATAATAACCGTTCTTCGATAAGGAACAAAACCAATCATTGACTAAAACTATACACCAATAATAAATTACTATGGATTCTATCAAAAGCAATCTTTCAGAGTTACTAACCGCCTTATTTTCAGGGGATAGTAATACCATATTAGGCGCATTCGCGGCTACACTTTTCATTGGGTGGGTTATGGGATATTACTGGAACAAACAAAGAATTAAAGCTTTAAGAGAAGCTAATGAGAAAGTAACCAGAGAAAGAGACCACTTTAAAGGTCAGTGGAATACCTTACAAGATAAGCATGCCTTGCAAGAAGCAGACTTAAAAAAAGCGGAACTTAGTTTAACTGAAAAGACCGCTTCTTTAGAACTGGCAGATGCAGAAAAGCGAACATTAAGTTCTCGACTTAATGCAACCTTAGTAGATTTAGATACTTCAAAAGAAGAGTTCCAAGAAGCATCCAGCAGAATGGAAGACTTGAATGACCAAATTCTTGGGTTGAGAACTAAAAATGCACAATTGAGTACAGAGATGGAGCAGAAGGCAACCATTGCAGGAAATTATGCAATTAGTCATAATGAAAATTCTGCTGAACAAGACAAAAGAGTTGCGGATTTAGCGGCGGAGAATAGTTTATTGAAAAATAGCATAGCCACTTTAAAAGCAGGAGCAGTAGCAGCAGGTACTGCTGGTGCAGCACTTCGAATATCAGAACTAGAGGCAGAAAATAATACCTTAAAAGTTCAGTTAGAAACAGCAACGACTCCAAACGAAGCCGCAATAGAAACTTCTGAAGAAGTAGTAGCTTTGCGCTCTAGGTTAGTCGAATTAGAGTCAGAAAAAGACAAATTAGCCGAGTCTTACGCAGAAATAGCGCAATTGGAAGCAGGAAATGAAGTTTTGAATTTAAGTGTTCAAAGCCTAATAGAAGAAAATGAGGAGTTACAAGCCAGTGGTAATGCCATCAGTCAATATGAAGCAGGGAATGAGGTATTAAATACCACCATCTCTGGATTAATGGCAGAAAAAGAGTCTTTGGAAAAACAACTAGCAGCGAAAGTTGATAATCAAGTAGAATGGGCAGTAAACGATGACGCGCTAGGTGTAGTAGATGCTGATTTAACCGACTCGGAAGAATTAGATGTAGAAGCAGCTAGAGCAAAATTTAAAACAGCCATAGGAAATCAAATTCCAATGGCTGCGACAGAAGACCGAGATGACCTTAAGCAAATCAACGGTATTGGGCCCTTTATTGAAGAAAAATTGAATGATTTAGGTATTTATACCTTTGAACAAGTCAGCGCTTTTGATGACGAAATGGTGGAGACTTTAACAACAGCTATTGAGTTTTTCCCAGGAAGAATTGAAAGAGATGATTGGGTAGGACAAGCAGACAGGTTATTCTATACTAGCTCAGATGCTCCTCAAGAGATGACAAACACTTCCGCAAAAATCGTTACAAGGAGATATGCTACCGCTACAGAAAAAATTGAGACGACTGCAGCACCACAAGCAAATCTTGCTCGTAGCGTTTCAGATAATGTAAAGCCTGATGATTTGAAAAAAATAGAAGGTATTGGGCCAAAAATTGCCAGTATTTTAAACGATGCAGGAATATATACTTTTTCTAATTTGTCACAAACTCCAGTAGACCGCTTAAAAGGCATTTTAGCAGATGCAGGCAATCGCTTTAAATTGCATAACCCTTCGACCTGGCCAGAACAATCCGCTTTGGCGGCAGATGGCGAATGGGATAGATTAAAACAATTACAAGACCAGCTAGATGGTGGCAGAAATGTAGCCAAAGGCTAATATAATATCTAAATCTGAGAATAATTATACTACTTTAAAAGAAGTAGTTTTTTTTGAAAATAGGCACATCTTTATTAGATGTGTCTTTTTTTTGTAGTTGTATACAAAATATTTGCAGATACCAACCTAATATTTATGCACGAGATTAATACATAAGACATGTTTGCAATATGTTAATTAAAAGAGTTAAACTTTGACTATATTCAAAAAAGAAGTAAATTTAAGCACCATTAATTAAGACTCCCTCATTAAGTCGTAATAATAGTACCTAATCACTTTGTCGGTATTGTTTTTGTATTTTAATATGCTATAGAGTAGCATTGCTATAACAATATTTTTCAAAATAGTATCATTCCCCCCTTTTTAAGTATACATGTATAGTATATTCAAATACTACACATCAAAGCACTGTGTTACTAGTGAAAAACGGTTTCTAATCGAAACCACCATTCATCCTATCGTCCTTTATAATCATAAATAACTACAAAATATTTAGCTGCTATCAGAAAACCTTTTCTGTCTTAGCATTTATATATTTCGATTTCACCTTTAACCCTATTAAACAACGAGTTTGTATGAGAACCCTGATTACTACACTTTTTCTCTCTTTCTTTACTTGTGGGATAAATTTATTCGCACAACCCACTTTTTCTTTGTCTACCTCCACTATTGAATGTGGGCAACAGACCTGTCTGCAAGTAACCGCAGATAACTTTAATAACCTGCTGTCTTTTCAATATTCAATGAATTGGGACGCTGCCTTGCTTGGCAACGCTAGAGTACAATCCTTTGGATTATCCAATTTATCAGATGCCAACTTTAATCTAGGTACGCCCGGTATTGCCCGAATAGGATGGGATGATGCGACCTTAACAGGTGTATCTGTAGCAGCCAATGCAGTTCTCTTTGAAATTTGCTATGATGAAATCGGGGGAAATACAGGAACTGCCGATATACAATTTTCAGGTAACCCCATATCAGTTGAAGTTGTAAACGTTCAAGGAGACATTGTTACCCCAACTTTTAATAACGGAGCAGTAATTGTCAATTGTGATGAAATGGAAACAGGAGATGGAGAGAACACCGATACGGGAAATGATGGAACAGGTGATGATAACACCGATACGGGAAATGATGGAACGGATGATGGTAACACTGATACAGGAAATGGCGGAACAGATGAAGGTAATACCGATACAGGAAATGACAGTAACAATAACGAATTAGCATTCACTAGCACTACTGTTACAGCAAACTGTGGAGAACAAATTTGTCTAGATATAACTACAAGTGGTTTTACAGGTATTTCTTCTTTTCAATATGCGCTAAATTGGGATGCAACGCTTCTTGGTCAAGCGACTGTACAATCATTTGGTTTACCAGATATGGACGCAAGTCAATTCAATGCTTCGACATCTGGAATCTTAAGAGTTGGATATGATGATGCTAGTTTACAAGGCAGAAGCTTAACTGATGGTGCCGTACTTTTTCAATTATGCTTTGATTTAGGGGCAAACACAACAGGAATGTCAACCATCCGTTTTTCTGATAATCCTATAGCTATTGAAGTAGTTGATATTCAAGGAACTATTTTAGCTCCAAGTTTTACGAATGGAACACTTACAGTAGCTTGTGACAATACAGGTATGCCGGTAGACTCAACTACAACACCAGTAGATACTACAACAACTCCCATAACACCTGTGGAGTCACTTCCCCTAGGCTTAAAATTTTCTAATGACACGGTTAACTGTGGTAATCAAGTTTGTATAGATGTCAGTGTACAAGGTATGACTGATGTTACCTCTTTTAGATTCAATACAACTTGGGATTTTAGGTTATTGGGAAATCACGCTATTCAAGAAGAAAATTTAAACAACCTTAGATTTGGTTTTATTGCACCAGGTTTATTTTGGACAGAATGGCGTTCACCTGGCAACCAACCTGTCACCATACCTGACAATGAAATTATTTATAGCATTTGTTTCGATGTAGCGAATGATACAGAAGGGAGTACGGAAATAGAATTTGTTGATGTACCAATTCCTATTCTAATTACCAGTACAGCAGGGAATAATTTAAATCCAAACCTACAAACAGGAAATGTGTTAGTGACTTGTGTTCCTGAGGATACAGATACATCAGATTCTTTAGCTTTTAGGATGAATAATGTAACAGCGAATTGCGGTGAGCAAACTTGTCTATCAGTTACGGCGCAAGACTTCAATAACATGTTGTCTTTTCAATATGCCATCAATTATAATGGTGGTTCCTTGGGCACAGCTACTATTCAAAATTTTGGCTTACCCGGTCTATCCGCTGTTAACTTCAATACGACCACCCCAGGAATCGTCAGAGCAGGTTGGGATGATGCTAGCTTAGAAGGAATTAGTGTACCAGATGACCAAGTGTTATTTGACATTTGCTTTGATGTAGAGGACAATACTTCAGGAGGATTTGAAGTAGCTTTTTCTGGCAATCCAATAGCAATTGAAGCAGTCGATATTGATGGAAATATATTAACTCCATCTTTACAAGACGGAGCATTAACGATTACTTGTGAAAATACTACTCCAATAGATACAACAACAAATCCAGTAGATACGACCATCAACACTTCTGGTAATTTACAATTAGTAATCTCTGAAGGAACCGTAAGCTGTGGCGAACAAATCTGTTTAGATATTACTTCGAAAGGGTTCACGGATATTTTATCTTTTCAGTACTCGATAAACTGGGATGCGGCAGTACTTGGTACAGCAACCGTACAACAATTTAACTTAGCAGGACTTGGCGCAGGCAACTTTAATACAGAAGTTGCAGGCCTTATTAGAACAGGTTGGACAGACCCGAATGTTACTGGCGTAACAATGGCAGAAGATGCTGTTTTATTTCAAATTTGTTTTAATGCAGTTGGCAACGAAACTGCGAATAGCATTGTCCAATTTTCAGGAAATCCACTACCAATCGAGGTATTGGACAGAGAAAGTAATCTAGCGGAAGTTGACTTGCAAAACGGAGCAGTCAATGTTGTTTGTCCTATAGTAGAACCACCCACCGATACCATGGGGATGATTGGAGATGAATTGACTTTCGTTCTATCAGAAACGAGTGGGGATTGTGCTAATCAAATCTGTATGGACGTAAGCGTGCATAATTTCACAGATATAATTTCTTATCAATATTCTATAAACTGGGATGCAAATTTACTAGGACAAGCAAGTGTACAATCTTTCAATATGCCCGATTTAGGTACTGGAAATTTTAACGCCAACACACCAGGTATACTTCGAGTAGGTTGGGACGATACTTCTCTTGCAGGAGTCGAAGTACCTGATAATCAAGTAATTTTCCAAGTTTGTTTTGATAATATCGATGGAGCCTTTAACAGTTTACCTATCAACTTTTCAGGCACACCAACATCCATTGAAGTAATAGACGTTCAAAGTAATATCCTCACTCCTACCTTCTCAAATGGAAATCTAACAGTGACTTGCGAAGAAACAGATGATGGAGGCGATGACGGCAACCCCAATCAAGAGAACCTTAGTTTTGAATTAAACACGGTAACAACTAATTGTAACACTCAAATGTGCGCAGATGTACGTGTGAAGGGTTTTAATGACATTTTATCTTTCCAGTATTCTATCAATTGGGATGCCACCATTTTAGGAACAGCAAGCGTACAGGCTTTTGGTATTCCAGATATTAATACCAGTAATTTTAATGCGACCACCCCGGGAGTTTTAAGAGTAGGTTGGGATGATACCTTTATCACAGGAGTAACACTACCAGACGACCATCTTATTTTCCAAGTTTGTTTTGATGCAACTGATAATTCTGTTAGTAATGCTGCTATTAGTTTTTCTGATACCCCGATTGCAATAGAAGTAGTAGATAAAGACGGACAAATAGTAACTCCGGCATTCCAAAATGGTTCGATTACGGTAAATTGTGAAACCGTAGTTACTGTCGACAATGACGGAGATGGATTTACCAGTGATGTAGACTGTGATGATAACAATCCAATCATTTACCCTGGCGCAACGGAATTTCCTAATAATGATATCGATGAAGATTGTGATGGAATTGCTCAATTTTTTGATGCCGATAATGATGGGTTTAATTCTAGTATTGATTGTGATGATAATAATGCAGGTATTAATGGTAGAGCCACGGAAATACCTGATAATGGCATTGATGAAGATTGTGATGGTCAAGATTTAGTAACCATAGTAGTCTTTCCAGACAATGACGGCGATGGGTTTACAAGTGATGTAGATTGTGATGATAATAATCCAATCATTTACCCTGGCGCAACTGAATTCCCTAATAATAATGTGGATGAAGATTGTGATGGAATAGCTCAATTTTTTGATGCGGATAATGATGGTTGGAATTCAAGTATAGATTGTGATGATAATAATCCGAATATCAATGGGAATGGCGTAGAAATCCCAAATAACGGCATCGACGAAGATTGCGA
>CALJVJ010000069.1 GCA_937974625.1 uncultured Saprospiraceae bacterium | reverse complement strand
CGAAGATTTGACATATCTTATTATATTGAAGAATAGATATAAGCTAGATATAAGCAAATATTTAGTTTTTTGCAAATCAGTTTTTTGAATGAATTTTCAGCTATAGGGGGTCACTAGATGTGCTTTTCTTTTTTCTTCGATAAAAAAGAAACAAAAAATCAAGTCAGGTTAAACTCGCTCCGCTCAAACAGTAACCTGACGGGCCGCCGCCACCAGTGCTATCATGTTCTTAGGCGTTGTGAATCGTGCTTGAAATTTATAATAGAATCCTGATTTTAAATGGAATAGACATTAATATTTCTTATTGTTCAGTAGAATAACAGATGTTGGCTTTTTACATAACCTCGACCAGGTTGGTAGGATTATCTTACTCTTTATTTTTAATTATCAACTCCGTACCATTTATTTGAAAGTCAACATCTAAAAGATAAGAGAGGGATTCGAAAAGTACTTTTTGATTGTCAATTTCAACATCGCCCGAAGCTTCTTTGTCAAGAATAGCAGCATCTTCTAGGTGTATTTCCAACCCAAAAGTTTCTTCAATCCGCTGAATCACTTCTTTCATGGGCGTGCTATCTCCAAAGGACCATTTTTGAAACCGCCAAGTGGACCAGTAATCCGTCCGATTGGCTAATAAATCAAATTGATTGGTTTGTGTATTAAATTGAGCTGTTTGACCAGCGATTAGGGCTTGATTTTGATAGCCTTCTTTGGCTAAATTTACTTTTCCTTCTGTTAAACTGATGATTGATGCGGCTCGATGGGTATTGACATTAAATGCCGTACCAACAACTTGCACTTCGATATCCTTCGTCTTCACAATGAACTGTGTGCCAGTAGGTTGTTTGGCTACCTTAAAATAAGCCTCTCCATCTAAAACGACTTTTCTATTGGTAGATGTTACAAAATTATCAAAATAAGAAAGGTGAGAATTAGCACCCAAGGTCACTTCTGTGCCTTCTGGCAAAGTAATTTTTTGATGTTCTGCAAAATTTGTATGGTATTCAATTAATGCTGCTTGATTTAGATAGGTATGCATCCCAAAAGCAGCAATTGCTAAAATTGCAATGGAAGCCGCTATTTTTAACCAATTTCTACGAGGTTGAATTTGTCGATTAGCAGTAGTTTTTACTGTATTTTGTTCCTCCAATTGTTGAGCTAATTTATCCCAACCAGCTTTCATTGCGGTCTTATCTACCTTTTGCTTTTTAAAAGGAATGCCTTTTTCCATCATAGATATATCCGAAAGTAGTTGCTCATTTTCCGTACTTTCCTTTTGCCAAGCTTCCCATCGTGCATTATCTGCCCCTTTCTCTTTTTTGAGCCAGCTCCTAAAAGAGGTATTGCCTAATAAATCCGCTATGTTATTTTTCTTCTTCATTATCTATTTACAAAGATACTTTTGTATTAAGTCGATACTCTGTTTTCTTTAAGAACTTGCAAAATTAATACTTTAAATGTTTCAAAACGGCTGCTTTGCGTAGTTTTATCATGGCTTTATGAATATGATTGACGACAGACTGGTAATTTATATCCAATACTTCGGCCAATTCTTCATAATCCAGGTTATTATAGAACTTTAAATACATAATTTCTCTTTGGCGAGGGGATAAGGCTGCCATTGCTATTGCTAAACCGTTTTTAGTGGCCTCACTATTGTCTTTTAATTGTAGTTCTTCTGGTCGAATGAGTATTTCAAAAGGACTAGCATTATCTAAATCTGTAAAGCGATTTTGTTTTTTGATTAACTTCAAACATTGATTTCTGACAGAGCGAATTAGATAGAATTTAGGGGCATTGACGAGGGGTAACTGCTTCCGATAGTTCCACAAATCTACGAATACATCCTGCACCGCATCTTCTGCAAGGTCAACTTGTTCGGTTAATTTTAAAGCGTAATGATAAAGGTCGGCGTGAAAAAGCGCATAAAGTTGTTCCAAGGCGGTAAGGTCCCCTTGAAGCATCGCTTCCCATAAATTTTGTTGTTTATTTTTTTGAGTCATATAGAATACCTTACCTTTCGAGCAAAGGTAGTAAACAAGTGCTAAATATAGTTTTTTTACTACTTATTTTTCTTTTTTTTGAAAAAATGAAATACTCGAAAAAAACAGGCAAAATTATTTATTAGCAAAAAAAAATCAGAAAACTGTAATAAAATGATGAATGGAATACTCTAATAAGTAAGCATTGAAAAAACAGGATAATGACTTCATCAGAAAAAGAGACAAAATTTATTCAATTACTAGAGAAGCACAAGCATCAAGTGTATCGAGTTTGCTGGGGATTTTCTTCTAGTAAGGCAGATGTTGATGATTTATTTCAAGAAGCAATGGTGAATCTGTGGAAAGGCATGGCGACCTTTAAAGGGAAAGCATCCCTATCGACATGGGCTTATCGAATAACTGTAAATACCTGTATTCTTTGGAAAAAGAAACAAAGTAAAAATCAAGCACTTCATGCTAATACTGAGGAGAAATTTCCAGATATAGCGCAGCCTCATGAAGAACCTCCAAATGAACAAGTATTAGCCTTGAAGCAAGCCATTCAGCAACTCAAAAAAATGGATAGGACCTTAATTTTACTATTGCTAGAAGAATGTTCTTATAAAGAAATAGCTGAAATCACAGGGATGACTGTGAGTAATGTCGGGGCAAGAATCAGCAGAATAAAAATTAAAATAAAAACCCTTTTAACCATTTAAAGAACTTCAATTAAGAGAAATATTATGAAAGAATTAGAAGATATAATCGGAGATTGGAAAAAAATAACCAAAGACACTTTTATCGAAGAAAGTGCATTTAGTAACCAACAAAATAAAACTATTATGGAATCAGTCATTAAGTTTGAACAATTCGAAAAAAACGAAAAGCAGAAGCAAATAGGTGCTGCAATGTTTAGCGTTTTTTGTTTTGCATCATTTTTAGTATGGGAGACTTTTGGAGAAGGTATTTCATTGTCTATCAGTAGGTTGTTAGGTTTTTTGTTAGTCGCAGTAAGTTTAGCATTTGCGATAATTAGCAATAAAACAGATGATTTTCCAGACGCTAGAATTTTGCCAACTTTAGATTTTTTAACCGCCTATAAAGAAAATTTATTGGGCAGAAAAAAGCGACATATCCTTAACTTTATCATTGGCTCCATCTTATTTGTCCCAGGTTTATATTTGATGATGGAAGGCCATAAATATGTAGCCAATCACTGGTGGGCACTTTATGGATTTGTGGCTTGTATTGTCGGATTTTATATATGGCAAAAAAAGTATAAGGAGCAAACAAGTACACTATTGATAGATTTAGACGAAATGATAGAGGAGGTGAGTTAGGAAATTTTTATGTTTCGTTCAAATTTGGAAAAGATTAGCTTGTTCAAATTTGAACGAAACAACACTAGTTTTTACAAATTCAACCAATAAGTAACTTTCGCTACCAAGGCACGATTCCGAACCCCAAATTGACTAAAAGGATTGGTCAAGTAATTATCCGTGTAAACGATAAAGAAATCAGAAACAGGCTTAAAACGCCATTGGAAACGAGCATTAATATTCAAGTTGTCGAACTGATTATTATATTGCACAAAGGTGGTGAAGAATAATTTTTTGGAAAAAGTAAGGTCTATTTTTGGACCAACCAACCATAGATTTGCTCGTTCGAAAGGTTCCTCTAATTTGATATGGTTATAATTATAATCAATTGCGATTGAGCCAAAGGGAGGAAATTTATAGGTGAAGCTACCGCCTAAGCCAGCCCTGAACCCATTGTAAAATTGACCAATAGTCGGTTCTAATTCCCATTCAAAAAGATTGAATTGAGGAGAATTATAGTTAAGTCCAAATGTTGTGTATTTATAGGTGTTTCCAGCAGGTAAAAAGATACCATCTTCTTGAATACGAGTAGGGTCAAAATCATTCAGTAATAGGACTCGATTATAATCCACATTAACCGTCAATCTAGCTGTGCTAGTAAACTGCATTCGCCAAAATGCCTCTAATCCAGCATCCGCCAATCCAAAATCTGGTTGAATCAAGTTATCATCTTTCCCGACTTTATAAATCCAACGAGCATCAAACCCCACATTCATTTCAGAAATAGGACTGTTTTTTGGATAGAAATTTAAAGCTGCTTCGGGACTAACTAATAAAATATCTTTTCGAGGGACAAATCCAACTTCTGCATCATACCCCGCACCAATATACAAATGAGCCCATTCGAGTCGATATTTTCGTCGATTATAAATTAGCTGGGTAAAATGGGTGAATTTGTCTTCTTCATCAGAAGGTGTAAACGCTTGAAAATAATTGGTCTTACCAACCCAACGGTTATCAGGAGATGCCAATCGATACTCAAGACCTGCAACTCTGTTATATTTATTGAAAGAGCTACTAAAGTCATTGGCATCAATCGCTTGTTTATTGACGCCCATAAAGGCGATATTGGAACGTTTACCAACTCTTTGTTCCAATGCTGCAACTGTGTAATTAAAACTTGGTAAATCATTGTCTAACTGCTTAGCAGTCTGCATATTTAATAATCCAACCCTCAATTTATCATTCAATTTACCACTCAAACGAGCACCATAAAGTATGGTGTTTTGAATATTTTGCCCAGTAGCAGTATCAATCGCCACCCCGATTCTACGAGAGAAAAATGGGTTGGCTCGACTTGGCCCAAAACTACCAAACAAATCTGCATTTTCAAGGAAAAACTGCCTGCGCTCAGGAAAGAATATTTCAAAGCGGTCCAAATTTGTAACCTGTCTATCTACCTCTACTTGAGAAAAATCAGGATTAACGGTGAGGTCTAAGTTAAGACCAGAGGTTACCGCTATCTTCGCATCTCCACCAATAGCAAAATCGGTAGCTGCTTTATTTTCTCCTTCATCTTCAAAATCTCTAATGACAGACCCTGCTGCATAGGGAATTACTGATATATTGGTCCCCGGTTTTTTCAAAGGTTCATCCCAGACCATTTCTCCCATATAGGTCAAATCCATCAAAATATTATTTCTAGGAATATTGACCCAACTGGTTATTTCATTGATTTGGGTATCATTTCTATAGGAATTAAATCGCCATCTAGTGCTGCCTTCGGTATATCGAATAGTCTTAAAAGGAATTGCAAATTCTGCAATCCAATAATTTTCATAAATTTTCGCTTCCCCGTCCCATTTGTTATCCCAAGAACTAGCAAAGGCACTTCTATCTCGACCACCACTAGAAATCAAGGCTTCTCTACGAACTCCTTTAGGATTCATTCCAAACAAAAAGGCATTTGTTTGGTCATTATAAGTATCAAAAAGGATACTAATATTATCACTATTTCTAAAGCTGTAATCTCTTTTTAAAGTAGGGGTCAGAAAATTATTGGCAGAACTATAACACTTGGTGGCGACATAGATGTAATGGTCATCATAAGTCATATAAATTTCCGTTTCTCCACCTGCTTTGGAGCTATCCGTAGGGAAAAACTGCCAGAAGTCGGTAATACCATCAGCAGCAAACCAAGCCGCTTCGTCAAGTTGGCCATCTAAGACAATCTGCTCATTCGTTTTTTGTAAATGAATATTTGGATAAATGTTTTGACCTATCTTTGTACCGTCTTGAGCAAGGAGGACAAGCGAGAAAGAGAGAAAAAATAAAGGGAGTAATAGCTGCTTCATATTAGCCACAAAAATAATAAATTAAATGAATGATATTAATTATTTGTTGACTTAATTCTATATTTCTCTAACTAAAAAGGTCGAAATACAGACATTTGAAACGTTAATAAAAAGTTTATGTTTAATCCTGCCACAATTAATTTACGTGAATTACAAAAATCCCTTTTTGCCGCTGCCTACAAGATGATAGGCGAAGTTGCGCCCAGCGAAGATGTGGCACAAGAAACGATAGCTGTTTTTTTATCGAAATCTGCTAAAAATGAATTGACAGAAGTGGTAGATGTGAAAAAGTATTTAATAAAAACGGCTATTAATCGAAGTATCAATTATCTTAAAAAAATAAAAAAAGAGCGAGCCAATTATGTTGGCGTTTGGTTACCACAGCCCATTTTAAATTTTAGTGAGAGCATTGAAGCACGAGTTGATATAGATTATGGATTAACTTTTTTGTTAAGTCGTTTAACGCCAAAAGAACGGGCTGTTTTTATTTTAAAAAAAGCCTTTGATTTTACTTTTAAAGAAATTGGTGAAGCACTCACCTTAAAAGAAGCGACTTGTCGCAAAACGTTCCAACGTTTACAGGTAAAATTGGCTACTCCTACAACTGATTTAGCAGTGGATAAGAACATGAAAGAGCGTTTATTAGAGGGTTTTTTATCCGTTGGTCAGGAAAATGGGATGAATCAATTAATTAGTATTCTAAAAAATGATATAGTTATTTATTCCGATGGAGGTGGCAAAAAATCTGCAGCAACCAAGCCATTAATTGGGGTAGAAACTTGTACAAAATTCCTATTAGGGCTATTTCAAAAACGAGGGCATGAATTGATTGCTTCCTACGCAGAAGTTAATGGAGCGCCTGCTTTACAGCTTCGTACTTTGGAAGGGGAATTAGATACTATTCTTCTTTTTACGCTTGAAAATTACCAAATCAATCAATTATTTTTTATTAGAAATCCAGATAAATTAGGTCAAGATAGTTAAGTTGGAGCCTGCTAATTAGATAGGATAGGCTCACAGATTTAATACGATTAAACGGATTTTGACTGATTTTTTTTGGTACCCATGCAGTAAAGAAAAATCGGTTATAATCCGTTAAACCTGTCTAATCCGGGGGGTAAATTACCTGTTATAGCCATCCAGCAAAGAAAAAAAACGAGACAAATCGACACAAGTCAGCCCAACTGCGTCATGCAGGCGGGGCCGTAGAACCTATCTCCTAATCCGACCCTGATAAAAAAATAGAAATCAGGTCACGAAAAATCCTTTCCATTTGTCATTCTATCAAATACTTCATTTAACTTCACCAAAACAGACAAAAAATGAAAAAGGTACATTATTTCTCAGGGCTATTCATCACTGTTTTTATTATATTCCATTTAGGAAACCACCTTTTTGCGCTCATTAGCCCAGAAAAGCACATCGAAGTAATGGATTTGGTAAGAGTCGTTTACCGAAATATAGTTTTCGAGTCACTATTAATTATAGCTTGTATTGTACAAGTTATATCGGGGTTTAAACTATTTCGAACGAAGCGAAATAACCTAGTCGATGGATTTGATAAATTGCATATTTATTCGGGGTTATATTTAGCTTTTTTTTTGGTAATGCATACCTCCGCAATTTTTGGAGGGCGACTCTATTTTGGGGTAGATACTAATTTTTGGTTTGGTGCAATGGTGGTCAATATATTTCCCTTGCCTTTGTTTTATGGGCCCTATTACTTCTTAGGTGTATTTTCTTTTTTTACCCACATTGCCTGTATTCACAGAAAAAGAGTAACCGAATTAGGTTGGAATGTACCCGCAGATACTCATGCAAAGGTCATTATGGTCATCGGAGCTATCGTTGGTTTATTGATATTAGCAGGATTGACGGGCTTTTTTCAAGGATTGACGATACCAGACGAATATAGAAACCTCATGGGATAGAGAAAGTAAATTTAGTTTTTATCTTTACGGAGAAGAGTTGCGGGAATCGAGTTAG
>CALJVJ010000068.1 GCA_937974625.1 uncultured Saprospiraceae bacterium | reverse complement strand
TTCCTAAATCAATCCCAATAATTTTACCCATTTTTTTATTAATTTTTGTTATTGTTTACTAATTTGTATGAAATCAAAAGAACTTACTTTTTTGTTCTTTCTCCTCCGAAAACAAGGTTTTAAAATTTGTTTACAGGTAGTGATACATCAATCAATGTGCCATGCCAGAATTTGTGGGTCTGAGGTGTCAAAAGTGCGGAAATGGATTTTTTTAGCTGTCAGAATGGGTAAATTATGGGAAAGCGAAGTGACAGGATGACAGATTGGCAGGAGGTGGAGTAACGTAAGAAATACTAGGCAAGTTGAAAACTTCAAATCGATTTACTTCTATTCTATAAAATCTGTATATTTGTATAAAACAATTTGTCAATGGCAGAAGTAGAAATCAAATCAAATATTAAACTCGGCTTAAAGGATATTTTGAAAGCCATCTCTACCTTAGAGACAAAGGATATAGAAATCTTCTTAAAAGAAGTAACAGGAATTCTTGCTCAAAAGAAAGAAAAAGAATCAAAAAATACAGATGAATCTACGTTAATCAAACAAATAAAATCCACTTACCCTACTAAGTTAAATAAACGATTCCAATTTTTAAGGTCAAAATTAACTACTCAACAATTAAGTGAAAAAGAACAAAAAGAATTAATCGACTTGACCAATCGTTTTGAAGCTTTAGATGCGCAACGTCTTCAATATTTAATGCAGTTAGCACAACTTCGGGGAACATCTTTAAATGTTATCATAAAAGAATTTTCGCCCATCGCTTATGCCTAGGAATTATATTTCCAAAAAGAAGAAATCGTTGGTTTTTATTAGAGCAAAAAGCCGTTGTGAATATTGTCAAAGCCGTGCAGATACAGCTTTAGAAACATTTGAAATTGAACATATTCTTGCCATCACTTTAGGTGGTTCTGATGATTTGATAAATTTAGCGCTTTCCTGTAGAGGTTGTAATAGTAGAAAAGCAATGCAACATTGGATAATAGAACCAGCAACCCAACAAAAAATTCTCCTTTTTAATCCTCGTACCGATAGGTGGAAAAATCATTTTAAATGGTCTACTGATTTTTTATACGTTATTGGTAAAACGCCAATTGGAAAAGGAACTATTAACGCCTTGAAGTTAAATAGAATTGGGGTCGTTAATCTTCGAAAACTGATGGTTTTGGGTAAAATTCACCCACCTTTGGATACTGTTTAGAGCATTTTGAAGAAATAAAGAAACTTTATCGTTTAGAATTACCATATTGGAATTGGCTAGGTTCTCTAGCTGGTATAATAACTACACTAAAACACATCCTTATTAATTCCTAATGACGACAAATCTTTTGAGCTCGCCTTTGACTAGAGTTAAAATTATAACAAACTTCCAGTAACCAATCTCTCCCTTATAGATCGAATAAGATTTAAAGCCTTAATTCCCTAAGTAAGTGCTTGAACACAAATAACTTAAGTATTTATGACGGTCTCTTTTTCTGTTCTACGTCGTTGAAAATACTCGCCACCCATACGGGTGTCTGCGTTTTTTGCCTAGTCGAACAAAAAAATAGCCTCGGTCAAAAGACTAACTTATTTATGTCCAAGCACTTATTGACGCTTTTAAATAAGCACAATATTCTATTCAACTCTTTTGAGAAAATTCTGTTTCAAATTTAGTGGTGCAAATATATTAAATCATTAATTAATATAATATTTCTTTACCTGTTTTTTTCTCCTTTGTAGTCTGCCTTACCTTTTTAGGATTTATGGGGGATTTTGTAGTTCGTATAAAAAAAGCCAATCCAATGATCTCCATTGAATCGACTCTTATTTTTTCTGCTTAATCGGTTATTCTTTTCAATTATGTTTTTATTCGATGTATTTATAATAGTTCAAATAAATCTTGGATACATGTAAAGCATAAGTTGTAACTAAAGTGAAGGAAAACCCTTCATCTGTTATAAGTTATTTTTCATGTTCCTACCTTTTTCTTAACGATAAATATGCCTTAGTAGTCTGTCAGAAAAATCTTTTTGTAAAGTTCTTTACATAACTTAGATTTAACTTATCGTTGTCCTAGTAGATACTCTGCATTTAATCTATTAATTTTAGTAATTTTCATTTCTACTCTCATATTTTGTAAATGTGCTTCCTCTGAACAGCTAATCCCATCGGTACATTGATTGAGTAATTTATCTTCTCCATAGCCTATTGCACTAAAACGATTTTGTGAAACCCCTTTTGCTATTAAAAATTCAGTGATGCTATCTGCTCTTTTTTGAGATAGTCGATGATTATATTTTGCACTTCCTCTTGCATCTGTATGTACTGAAATTTCTACATCAATATTCGAATAGGTTTGTAAGAAATAATGAATTTTATAGAGTTGGTCAATGGTGTGGGGTATTATTTCTGCTTTGTTTTCTGAGAATCTGATTTCAGGTAAACCTATAATCTGTCCTTCCTTTGGAGTGCCATTAGCCTCAAAACTATTTAAGTTAGCAAAACGCAAGTTGTCTACTTTTACAATATGTGCTATTACTTCTTGATCTACTAAATAAAGTTCGGTATTGATAGCATTCAAATTTCCACAATTTCTATATCTTGTGGAAAAGCGTTTTTGATATTTTCTGTAAGCTGTTTTTTTACCGATTAGTTCGTATTCGCAGTCACAGGATAAATAAAAGACAAATTGCCCGTTTTCGTCACTGATGGCTCGCTCTGTTTTTTGAGTACAATGATTCAATAATTCTAAAGATACTTGAGCAACGGGGACTCTAGAAGGCATATTGAGCGCTTGGATTTTAAGTGGAATTCCTGCCTTTTTTTCCAAAGAGAAAGTCCAAGACTTTTCCTTTGATAGTTCAGCATAGGTAATTATCTTTTTTATAGGGTTGTACCCCTTTTTTTCAATAAATATAGTATAGGACTTTTCTGCCTCTATTATCATTGAGATTTGTCCGTTGCTTCCTGTTCGATAACTCTTCTTCTCTAAAGATAGATAAGGATTGTCTTGTTCGTATTTACTTAAGTTCATCATCTTTGCAATCGGGTAAATGTCATTTTTGGTAGTCGATACTGCTTCATCAAAAATAGTAATAATGGCATCTGTTACTCGTTCTTGACTTCTTGCATCAAAAACTGCTAAGTTCATTTGTTCTGGGGCAATGATTACTTCGACTTGTTTCCATTCCCAATGATAGATGTCGTCTCCTCCTTTCCCGCCTTTTCTATTGGAAGTAAAGTACCCTTCTGTTTCTGTTTTATTTGTACAAAAGCCAAATTCATCTGCTGTTGTATTAAAATCAGTACCTAGATTTTTGGCAATGTGAAAATTAGCTAAGCCTTCTTTTCTTTCTGCTCTGAAAATGTCCAACCCGCCTATACTATTTTTGTTGTTAGAGGCAAAATATAAATTATTGGATGGGGAAATAAATGGGAATAGTTCGTTACTGGAACTATTAATAGTAGCTCCTAAATTTTCTGGATGCTGCCATATGCCATTAATGTTTTTGCTCACATATATATCCATGCCTCCATACCCTCCTGGCCTATCGGAAGCAAAATATAATGCTTGACCGTCTGGTGACAAGGTTGGATGACAATTGGAAAAATCTTCGTCATTTAAAGGTAATTCCTGTATATTTTGCCAAACATCATTTACTAGCTGAGCTGCGTATATCTTTAGGTTGATGATGTTCTTTTTATTCTTACCATTTTTATTACTTCGGGTAAAAAATATTTCCGTGCCTGTTTTATTGAAGGTGGCTACTCCGTCATGATATGGGCTGCTTGCTTTACCTGATAATCTACGCGCTTCTAAAAATCCACCATATTTACTCTTTTTTGCTATGTACAAATCTGAGAATTGCTTTTTCTCATCACGCCAACTGGTCATTGGGGCCCCACTGGTAGGTCTAGTGGAAGTGAACACTAATTGGTCGTTAAAAAAGATTGGGGCATATTCAAGTGTTTTAGTATTGATACTTTCTTCATTCCGGATAGTCAATGTTTCTGTCATTGTTTGTGCGGAGCTATTCACTAACGAGCAGCAGCCTAAGGCATAGTATAAACCTATGCGAATAACAAAACAATTAATTTTTTTTTGATAAAACATGAGGGACTGTATATATATGCAGGCAAAGCTAGTTAAGGATTATTAAAATTTATAATAAAAAATAATATTAATAATTATTTAATTTATAAACTGCTTAAAATAGATTACGAACCTATTTTTCCCTAGCTTTAAATGCGTTTTCTCATAAAATAACCTTCGATTTTAGCCTATTGTATTTGTTTGGGAACTTTGAAAAAATTAATTAGCAAATTTATTTTTCATCACTGCTTAAATTAAATACACGGTTGTATTTAAAGTGGGTACTAAAAAATAAATTTGTAATAAAAAAAGTAATATTGTTTAGACAAATTTTTAGGTTTTGTGCTAAAATAATCAATAAAAGAATGGTCAAGAAAAGTGATATATATAGGCAAATTGCAAATTTGATACCAACAGATTAAGAATTTTAAAAATTAGTAAAAAAAAATAATTTATTACTTTTCTTAATGTTTGCTCATCCTTTACTAATCGCAATAAGAATTGCTTTGGAAAGAGTGCTATAGAATGGATAATTTAGCAAGAGGAACTAGCTTTTAATTTTCAAGGACTACTATTTTTTTAACAAATACTTCCTTTCCGATGACTAATCGAGTGATATAAAAACCACTTTCGATACTTTCTTTGGATAAGGTTATTTGATAATGTCCTTTGTTGACTAACTGCTTGTTAATCAGGTTTTTAATTACTTTCCCTTTAGTGTCAAAAATATCCAATTGAACTGGGGCGGTTGTTGTTAAATGATAGGCTAGGGTGGTGGTGGTATGGAATGGATTTGGATAAACTTCTAGTTTGTTTCTTTCTGGAAGTAAAGACGTCTGCCCTTTTGCGAAAGCATATAATTCTTCTTGGTTGACAAAGTTGTTGCTCGAACAGGGTGCTATTTGGGCTAAAAAGTCCGCTCCTGCTACTGCATGGAAACCTTGCTTTAACGTAATGTACGTTTCTGCGAAATATCCTACCTCGATTCCTGTTGCCAAACTTGCACTAGAAGTAATTACGCCAGCTTGAAAGGTATCCGATACGGTAATTGGATTGACTAAATCTAAACTAGCTTCACAAAGTAAATTGCCGCAAATACCTATTTCTCCAATTTGAGAATTATTATCTGTTTGTATCGTTCGAAGATATTGTGTGGTAGTATTTAAATCGGAAAAAGAGGTCCAACCATAGTTTGCATTTGTGACGTGATTTATGAGTTCCTGCCATGTATTATTATTGTCCAAGTATTGAATAATAAAATTACCACTACTGCTACCACCTTGAAAAAAGATGTGAAGGGTCGAAATATCATATACTTTTTGCAAATCAATCAGTACGGTATCAGGAGCACTATTGGTGCCTCCTCCATTGGCATAAGTATTATTGTAAAAAGAAGCTGGCGTGGTGCCTCCCATCCCACAAAAAGGGACTTTATCTTGTTCATCAAAGAAGTTTTCTTTCTGAAAATTGGTGGTTGGATTTAAACTTGTTAACCAACTTGGTTGCACGCAAATGGCACAAGAACAAGTAAGATTACAAATTAAATCACAAGCACCTTCCATATTTGTAGTAAACGCTATGGTCAAACTATCAATAGATTCGTTTCCTGCAGTATCTTCTGTGACAATTTTAAACGCATAATTTGTATTGGCTATTAGCGTGTTTATGGTGATGTTCGTCAAAGTGGTTACATCGACTAGATTTCCTTCTAAATAAATTCGATATTGTTCAATATCGTCATCTAATGGAGCGGTCCATGCGAGCGTTGCTTCTGTGCAGGAAAGGTCCGTAACTTGCCCAAATCTACCTTTTCCGGGCTTGATGTTTGGATTGGTATTTGAATCCAATGTACCACAAATAAAGAGTTCTCCTACATTCACTTGATTATCTATACTTGCTTCTAACCGAAGATATCGGACAGAGCCATTATTAGGAATTGGATTGTCAAAAGTAGCCCATCCATTTTCTATTACTGCATCATGACTGACGATATTGGTCCAAGGTCCGTTTGGCGAAGTTGCCATTAAAATATCCACATGGCCATTTTGCCCTGTGCCATCGTGCATTATGATTTTGTCTATAAAATAATATCCACCTAAATTAAGGCTAACATGCTCTTTTGTGCCATTGTCAGGATAGTCCACTCCCCAAAAATTAGTATAAGGTACAGTATAAGGATTGCAAATGGGGTCATAGTTTGACTGCTCATCAACTAATCTTTCGGCGTTGGCTAACTTATTAAAATGGTCGAAAATCATGGAAGTAGTCAATGGAATTTTACACTGATTAATTCCTCCAAAAGTGGTAGCGGATAATTTTAAAGTATCTGCCGATTCTTGACCGATATTATCTACCGTAATAATTGAGTAATTATAGGTGGTCAATTCAGCTAAGTTGCTTATTGGGTAAGTTTGAACACCCGGATTATAAGGTATATTTGCCAATACTGTATTGCCTTCCAATATTTTATAAGACGCAATATCTTCATCGAATGGATGGCCCCATTCCAAAGCTAATGATTCGCAAGTTATATTTTTGACCAAGCCATTTATGGCAACTCCCGGTAATATATCTGGATTGTAGCCTGATAATCGACCACAAATATATAGCTCCCCAACTTTTGCAGCATCATTTTTTTCTGCTATAAACCGCATATATCGAACGGGTTTATCTGCTGGAATGATGTTGGTCAAGGTCACCCATTTATTATAATCAATCGTTAAATAGTCCTCCACTGTTGTCCAAGGACCATTAGGAGAATCTGCAATCTGGATGGTGAAAAAACCTCTACTTCCCTCATCATGAAGGGTCAAAGCATCGATGTAATAGTAATCTTGTAAATCTAAACTAAGATTCATACTGTCTGTCAAATCGTAGTTGAAGCCCCATAAATCACTTTGACTAGGAAATCCTTCATTTGGATTACACATTGGGTCAAAATCGTTTTGATTGTCAAACAGCCCATCAGGATTGATGTGGTTCTTATATTCATCGAAAATCCAATTAGGGTCTACTATAATTTTACAGGTACTATTCGTCGTTACGCCTGTGGCCGTACAAATTTTACTTGGTTCATCTGCTCCAATACCTTCTGGAAAGAGAAAAAAGGTATAAGGTTGACTAGATTGTAAACCTGCCACTGTGATGACAGAATCCGCTGGTGAAAGATTTTCATCCACCAAAGTTGCCAATCGATGCGAAAAATCCACCGCCGAATAATTCCCTTGCATGTGCCATAATTGATACGTTCCACTGCCATTTGGTGCATTTAAGCGAACATTTAGGGAACCACAAGTTGCATTTTCCACGACTGGATTTGCGGAACAACTATTTGGCGGAGAGAAGTAAGTGCCATCTATTATGAGAAACATTGGTTTTTCCGTGACTGTTAAAACCGAATCATCACTATCTTCTATGATTGTTTGACTTCCCCATATACTTGGTAATTCCATTTTTACCAAGATAGCATTTTCTACATCTTCATGGTCAAAATCATAATTAACGACCTTAGCAGAAGCGGTGGGACTCCAAATGGCATAGACTTTTTTAGCACCGTTATTTAATTCTTTAAACTTATATACTCTTACACAAGTGGTATCACTACATGGAGACACGTCGGCATCAAATACCATATCTGTCAACACATTTTTCATGGTGTAGGTATAAAACCAAGAATTTTTAGGTTTATGGCCGTTGACCGCATTTTCTAAAAGTCCACTACTGGTGTACAGACCAGCATAGGGAGTTTGTTCATCTCTTAAAAAGAAAAGCATCGCTCGGTCAATTTCGGCAGCTAATGCTTCTAAATAAATTCTGGTAATCCATTGTCCTTGTACTTCATACGAATCATTTTGCCCGATTTGTGGCGCTATCACTACAGGTTGACCTGTAGAACCCGGCCCGAAGGTATCATATCCAAATTCTGATAACCATAATTCTAAATTTGTCCCCATTGCGGTATTTAAGGAATCTCTATAATCATCAAATGTTTTTAAGAATCCCCTTAGGTCGGCATGCTCTGGACTAACACCTTGGGTCGATTGTAGGAAATTTTCATTATTCCCAATGTAATGGTGGATATTCAAAACATTGAAAGGTAAAGTGTCTACCGAACTCCCTAATGGCCCTCTATTTATTTTTGCCCATTCCACCATTTCTCGAATATAGCTCAAATCAGCTTGTGCTAAACCGCCCATCACCACTTTCATATTCGGGTCGGCATTTTTGATTCCAATACCAAGCCCTAAGGTATTTCCATGTCCATCGTAATCCGCGCTTAGCATCGTCATATATTCTTGTGGCGTAAAATAGGTGTCAGGATGGGAACCTTGCCACCACCACTTGTCCTGTTCATTCCAACTTTCCATATATTCTACTATTCCTAACCCTGTTTGGGGGACTTCTTCTGCGTGAGTTTTAGGAATTATTAAACTATTAAAAGTGCTCGTTGGAAATACTTGATGGCCGTATCTAGCAGCATATTGGAATAGATAGGCAGCATGAGCCTTGTAGGAAGCAGGGTCTAATTTATTAGCGCCACTTGCTACAGGAATCTGTTCTTGTACTATATGATTATCACCTTCGTCTGTGTATCTATCGGGGTCTACTATTTGAAATAAATTCCCTAAAAAGGAAGGAGCTATTTGAATATCATGGGTATTACGAATTTCATCATAAAATTCATCAAATCTAGTATAAGTAAGGTCTTGATAGGCTGTATTCCATCTATAAATAGCATTGGGATAACTTGGAGAGTAGTCTGTCTGGACTAGACTTGGATTCCCTTCATTTAAATACCAGGAATGGTATTCTCGGATAAAACCTACCGCTTTCATTTTTTCTACTGGGTCTTCTCTTAAGGTATTCACCCCCATATAGCGGTCTACTGTAATTTGCGCTGTCAGTGGGAAAATATACAATACCCCAATAATTAAAAATAGGAAGGCTGTTTTTTGCTTGGTTATTATGGAAAACATTACTGTTCAATTTGTACGAACATATCTTGCTGGTTATTCCTAACAAACAAGGCATACTTTTTCGTTTTTAAAGAAAATTTAAACAAATTTTTATATTGGACTGGGGAAAGAAAAAGCTATTAAGTCTAATAACAAGGAGAGAAGTTAAATGCCAAATGGATTATAAAATAACCCACTTATTTAGGTATTGCTATTTATTTTGAGGGATAACTTCGATTTATTTAATACAAGGGCATATTAATACCGCAGAGATTCTACAGAATTAAATGAATATATAACCTTGCTACTTATGGGGGGAGTAGCCTTTTTCGTACCGTAAATATACAGGTTTTCAACAAGAAAAACCCAAAAATAATTGAATTTAGGCACCTATACTAATTCGCTTACCTTTGTATATTAAGCTGCTCTTTACATTTCTCACCTGCCTTTTTGACGCCTTTCTTTTAAATTCCTTGGAAATTATGCCTTAAAATCCGAATCTGTACCGCAATTGTCACACTTTTTTGAATGGCACAATATTAGACCAATCTATTTAATCAAGATGTTTTGTATCTTGCTGCCATTTTGGCAAGTGAATGCA
The DNA here is from genome assembly GCA_937974625.1 of uncultured Saprospiraceae bacterium. Classification (GTDB taxonomy): domain Bacteria; phylum Bacteroidota; class Bacteroidia; order Chitinophagales; family Saprospiraceae; genus JAFMDF01. Next base: position 49,337 of record CALJVJ010000068.1, on the reverse strand, counting down.
TAGCACCTACTTAAATCCGCAATTAGCGTAGTATATATAACTTATGTTTAAAGAATTTTTTTATCCACAAGGTATTGATGAAGAAGGAGATTTTATGCCTTTTTTAAGTATGAATGAAGATGATGACGAAATGAATCTTAAGGAGGATTTTCCTGGTGTACTTCCTGTATTGGCGCTTAAAAATACGGTCTTGTTTCCTGGTATTGTTATTCCTATTACAGTAGGTAGGGATAAATCTATTAAGGCAGTGCATCATGCCTATGAAAGTGGTCGATTGATAGCGGTGTTGTCTCAGCGTTTGTCTAAGACAGAAGACCCCAGCATGGGTGATTTGTTTCAGATTGGAACGATAGCTAGAATTTTGAAAATCTTGAAAATGCCTGATGGAACGACTACGGCCATTTTACAAGGTAGAAAAAGATTTTCTTTAGAAGAATTGACTCAGGAAGACCCTTTCCTATCTGGAAAAATTAAGCCAATTAGTACGATTAAAGCTACTAATCAGATGGAATTTACGGCAACGATTGCTTCTATCAAAGATTTAGCGCAACAGATTATTAAGTTGGCGCCGAATATTCCTACGGAAGCAACGGTGATGCTGAAAAATATTGATAATGGAGGGTTTTTACTAAATTTTATTACTTCTAACTTAGGGATTGATGTTATTGCGAAACAAACCATTTTAGAAATAAATGATTTAAGCAAAAAGGCAGAGGCTGTTTTGGTAAAGATGGATAATGAATTGCAATTATTGCAATTGAAAGATAAAATTGAAAATAAGGTCCGAACAGATTTAGAAAAACAACAGCGCGATTATTTCTTAAATCAACAGTTGAAGACGATTAAAGAAGAATTAGGAGATAACCCGCAGGACCAAGAATATATTAAGTTGAGGGATAAGGCTGCCAAAATGAAATGGTCGCAAGATGTGAAAGAGGTATTTGAAAAAGACCTTAAAAAATTAAAAAGACTTAATCCACAAGTAGCAGAATACTCCGTAATGTTAAATTATATGGAGTTGATGTTAGATTTGCCTTGGAATATTTATACAGAAGATAACTTTGACCTTAGGAAGGTTAAAAAAGTGTTGGACAAAGACCATTTTGGTTTAGAAAAGGTCAAAGATAGAATTTTAGAGCACTTAGCTGTTTTGAAACTAAAGGGCGATATGAAAGCGCCTATTATTTGTTTGGTAGGTCCTCCTGGGGTTGGTAAAACTTCTTTAGGTAAATCTGTCGCTAATGCCTTGAATAGGAAATTTGTTCGGATGTCTTTAGGTGGATTGCATGACGAGTCTGAGATTCGAGGACATCGGAAGACCTATATCGGCGCAATGCCGGGACGAATTATCCAATCACTTAAAAAAGTGAAATCCTCTAATCCTGTCTTTATCTTGGATGAAATTGATAAAGTAGGGTCTAATTTTAGAGGAGACCCATCTTCTGCGCTGTTAGAAGTATTGGACCCAGAGCAAAACACTACTTTTCACGATAATTATTTAGATGTAGAATATGACTTGTCTAAAATATTATTCATTGCAACGGCGAATTCTTTGAATACCATTCAGCCAGCACTTAGAGATAGAATGGAAATTATTTCTATTAGTGGATATTCTATCGAAGAGAAAATAGAGATTGCTAAAAAGCACTTAATTCCTGAACAAAGGAAGGAGCATGGTTTAAAAGGTAAGGATATTAAATTTTCTTCGAAAGTTATCAAACAACTAATTCAAGATTATACCCGAGAATCTGGTGTTCGTTCTCTAAATCGCCAAGTGGCAGGTGTGATGAGAGCGACAGCTAAAAAGGTTGCAATGGAGGAGAAATATGATATAAATATTTCTGATGAAATTGTTAAAGAGATTTTGGGCCCTGTTAAATTCTCTAGAGATCGATACCAAAGAAGTAAAGTGCCTGGGGTTGTAGTAGGATTGGCTTGGACATCCGTTGGTGGAGATATTCTTTTTATTGAAGCAAGTTTGAATAAAGGCAAAGGAAATCTTCAATTGACAGGTAATCTTGGTGCAGTCATGAAAGAATCTGCCCAAACTGCCTTGAGCTTTATTAAGGCTAATGCCGAAACCTTCGGTATCGATATCAAAAAATTTGAAGAGCAAGATATTCATATACATGTGCCTGAGGGGGCAACGCCCAAGGATGGACCATCTGCTGGTATTACCATGTTGACAGCGCTTACTTCAGCATTTACTGGTAAAAATGTCAAAACTAACTTAGCTATGACAGGTGAAATTACTTTAAGAGGAAAGGTTTTACCAGTAGGAGGAATTAAAGAAAAGATTTTGGCTGCTAAAAGAGCGGGTATCAAGGATATTATTTTGTGTAAAGAGAATGAAAAACATGTCAAAGAAATTAAAGATACTTATATCAAAGGTGTGAAATTTCATTATGTAGAACGAATGGAAGAGGTTTTGAAAATTGCCCTTGATTAAAAAGGATAATTTAATAAAGCATACCTTTTTAAGTTTTAGATTTTTGTTATTACTTAAATTGAAATCTTGAAAAGCAGTTTTTTTAGTTACTCATTTTATATTCTAACAAAAGTCCGTTTTTAGGTAATGATACTAAAAACGGACTTTTTTGTGCTATTTTTTAAAATTGACTTCTAGTCCATAAACTTCTTTTTATTAGCCCAATTTTGCCTATCTACTCCCATTTCATCCATCTATTTCCATCTTTCTGAAACAATAACCTCAATTTATTCGGTATTTAAAGTGATAAATTTGGACAAAGTCTCATTTGGTATATAATTTTTATTATTTAATATAAAAATTATATTTTTGTATTTTATTGTAATACAATGTGTTACTTTTGTTATATAATTTTTTTTCAAATAAAGAAAAAAAACTATTTTTTTAACGTTTTGTCAATTTAAAATTATACTATATTTTACGGCTACTTATTATAGCAACTTATAACTATCGATAAACTATTTAGCAGTAAGTGATAGCCCTGAGAATCATTTCATAAAAGAGTAATTGCTAAATAGGCCCTTTCGGCCTTACCTATACTAATACACAAATTCAATTTAAATTAGGTCCTTTGATTACTTAAAGGGCATTCATAAAAAGACAGTTATGTCTTTTAAAAACTAATATATTAATTTCTTTAAATCATTTAGGAGTCAATCAGTTGTTTTTCAATTTGATTGAATTTTTCTTGACATTTGTATCCTAAAATTAATAAACAATCAAAATTGATTATGAAGCGATTATTTTACCCACCTCCAATCAGATTATTGCTGATGGCGTTTATGCTGCTAGTCGCAGGAAATACCTTTCTTTTTGGAGAAGGGTCTATTGATTTCAGGAATTATCCTGGGCATCGACTTTTTTATAATGTGGAGCAAAACCAACAATTAAAAGTTTATGCGAATGCTGGTGAATTTATCAATGTTGGCTCGAGTCATGTTGGTGTTAATGGTGGTACTATTGAAGTCTATAACCCAAGTGGAGCACTTGTAGCAACTTTTGGTGGTACTGACAATGCGGCAATTATTTTTGACGATGTTCAGGAACTAAATGGACCTACTGGAACTGCAGGTGGCGGTTATATACCTGGAGTTATTTCTGTTCCTGCGGGGCAAAACGGAGTTTGGAGTATTAGATTTAGATACCCTAATCCGGAGAGACAAAGATTTGTTAGTGAACTTTTAAATAGCGATCCTTGGGATAGAGCTACTCATCAACCTAGTGCAAGTATTTTTGACCAACGGGTTGCGCTTGCTTGGGATGTTACCGTAACACAAGGTGGTGCTGGCGATAATGGTGGAACTGGTGTAACCGGTAGATTGTATTCTAATGAGTACATTTCTATTTTGGATTCTAATGGCCGGTCTACTTCTCCTACCTTTTATATACTTACTAGATTTGGTTATTTATATCAAGTAGATTTTTCTAATACAGACCCTTGGGGTTTCCCAATTCATTCTAATAATTTAGGTTTGGTCACAGGTGGCCAATCACCTATTTATATGTCTGCTAATATTGGGGCTGATGTATCTGCTGGAAATACAGCAGGAAATTTTACAAGATCATCTGACCCAAGCGGATGGGATGCGAATGAGAATTATCTATATGAACCACAATCTGAAGATATAGGTAATATTACCAATAATAAGGTATTTTTTAATATTCCTGATGTTAACATGCCTACTTCTGGTTTGGTAACTGACCTGAATAGTAATAATTCACATACTACTTGGTTGTATAATGAAGTACCTACTGTTGATGAAACAGCTAAACCTTTTACCTTCAGTGGAATTTTGCCTGAAAATGGATTTTGTAATGGTGAATTAGTTGCGGAGGAAGGAGCTGGTGGCTACTTTGTTTTTAGAACGGACTTAGCTGGACAAGCGGTATTTAGAGTAGATGTTAATAATAATGGATCTTTTGATGATGCTATTGATATTACTATCGAAGATAATGTTGGTTTAGGACGAGATTCTATTTTATGGGATGGTCGTGACGGTGAAGGAAATGTTATTACGGCTAATCCAAATTTTGAATTTACTTATGATTTAAAAATTAGAGGTGGGGAAGTTCACCTTTTATTAGCAGATATTGAAAATAATCCAGGTGGCGTTTCATTCACTCGTTTGAATGGTCCTGATAGTCCAGATGGTAATTTCTATTTTGATAATAGTGGTATCGGTGGTGATGTCAGTGGTGGAGGAACTGCTGGTAATCCTCAAATTACAACTACACCTTTTACCTATGCAGGTAATTTTGGTAATGAAAAAATGTTAGACCAATGGGCATTTATCGAAACGAATAGTTTTGGTACAGGAACCTTAGCCATAGCTATTGAAGATACCTGCCTTCCAGGTGATCATGATAATGATGGTATTTTAGATATTATTGATATTGATGATGATAATGATGGGGTACCGGATTTATTAGAATATTGTCACCCAACTGAAGGATTTGCTTGTTTACCAAATGGTTTAGATCCAAGTGGTGATGCAGATAGTGATGGGGTGCCAAATTTTCAAGATGCAAATGACCCTGCAGTTAATAGTGGTTGTTCAGATGGAGATGGAGATGGTATTTGTGATCAAATAGCAGCTATTTATGATACAGATGGAGATAATGTTCCTGATCATTTTGATTTGGATTCTGATAATGATGGATTGAGTGATTTAGTAGAAGCTGGACATAATCAGCCTGATGCGGACGGTAACGGTGTGATTGATGGCGCACCTGCTGTTTTTGGTGCAAATGGTTTATATAACCCAATCGAAACAAACGACACTCAATCTGGTGTAGCTACTTATACACCTTTTGACGTTGATAACGACGGTATTCCAGATCATGATGATTTGGATTCTGATAATGATGGTATCTTAGATGTGGTAGAAGCGGGTTATGCTAGTTCTGATTCTGACCAAGATGGTCGGATTGATGATGGCAATGGCAATGTCCCAGCTGTAAGTGTGGGTGGTTTAGTTCCTTTAATTGACCCAGCAATAACTGGTGTTGGTATTCCTCTGCCGATTGATTGGGATAATGATGGTATTCCTGATTGGCATGATTTAGATTCTGATAATGATGGTATTCTTGATGTCATTGAAGGTGGTTACCAAGGTAATGATACCAATGGAGATGGCCGAATTGATGATGGCAGTGGGAATACTCCTACCGTGAACTCAGATGGCTTACCGCCAGTGATGGACCCTGCTCTGACAGGTACGGTTATTACTTTACCTCCTGATACAGATGGTGACGGTGTAAGAGACTGGCATGATTTAGACTCTGATAATGACGGTATTAATGATACGGTCGAAAATAGAAACCCTGATGGTGACGGTGATGGATTCATTGGTACTGGACCAATAACTGTTGATGCGAATGGAGTGGCTATTGCTGATGCGAATGGTAATTTAACGCCTTTTGCTCCTTTAGTTAATACGGACGGTGATGGACCAGGTGATTTCAGAGATTTAGATTCGGACGGTGATGGCTTCAGTGATGTAATTGAAGGCGGATTGAGTGACCCTGATGGCGATGGCATTATCGGGACAGGAACACCTACTGTAAATCCTTTTGGACAATCAACAGATGGTACTACTTCTAATCCACCAGATTCTGATGGAAACGGTACGCCAGATTTCCAACAAATAGATTTACCTTGTGAAGCTCCTGCTGTACCAGGCTTAGCTGCTTCAGGTACCAACTTATGTGAAGGAGATGATTTGACTTTAACTGCAACTGGTATAACTGATACAGATGTTAGTTATATTTGGACGGCAACGGGTGCAACGGGTTCTACTGAATTTGTAACCAATGTCCCAACACTTACTTTAAATCAATTGGCTACTGCTAATACAGCTACTTATACGGTTGCTGCGAGAAGAGATACTTGTTCTTCTGCTAATTCAACCGGTATCAGTGTGGTGGTTAACCCTCGACCAGCAGCACCAACATTGTCTGCTAGTGCAACGGATGTGTGTGAAGGGGAATCAATCACCTTAAATGCAGGTGCAGCAACTGCCAATACCACTTACCAATGGTTATTAACAGCAGCTGATGGTAGTTTTGCAGTGATTGCAACAACGGATAATCCAAGTTTACCTTTAAATGGTTTAGCTGCTAACCAAGCTGGAACCTATACAGTAGTTGCTTTAGGTGGTGGAGGTGCTTGTCCAAGTGGCTCGTCTAATGGCGTAGCTATTAGTGTTAGCCCTATTGGCGCAGCACCAACGTTGTCTGCTAGCTCGACTAGTGCTTGTCAAGGAGAATCAATCACTTTGACTGCAGGAGGCGGTGGAACTAATACAACCTATCAATGGACTTTGACAAATGCAGATGGAAGTTCTTCTGTGGTAGCAACAACTGATACGCCAACTTTCGCTGCAACTCAAGCAGGAACTTATTCGGTTGAATTAACAGGTGGTGTAGATGCTTGTTCTAATGGAGGTGCATCTAATAGTGTTACCATTAATATTACAGACAGACCCGCAGTACCGACATTGACATCAGATGCTACTAGCGTTTGTGAAGGTGAGTCAATCACTTTAAATGGAGGAGTAGCGACAGCTAATACAACTTATCAATGGACTTTAACTAATGCAGATGGTAGTTCTTCTGTTATCGCTACTACGGATACGCCTAGTTTTGCTGCAAGCCAGACAGGTACTTATACCGTTGAAGCAATAGGAAGTGGGATTTGCCCAAGTGGTGCATCGAATGGAATAGCAATTACAGTGATACCAAGACCTTCAGCCTTAGTATTATCTACTACGGCGGGAAGCGTTTGTGGAGGAGAGGCCATTACTTTGAGTGCAACACCAGCAGGTGATGCCAGTACAACTTACCAATGGACCTTGACAGCAGCAGATGGAAGTTCTTCTGTGGTAGCAACAACTGACGATCCAATATTAAATTTAGACCCAGCTACGGCGAGTCAATCTGGTACTTATACAGTTGAAGCATTAGACCCAGCTGGAACTTGTCCAAGTGGTGCTTCAAATGGAGTAGTTATTGCAATTACTGAAACTCCCGCTACACCCGTGATGAGCGTTGATAAAGCAATCCATTGCGAAGGTGATACTTTAATGTTTTTTGTTGATCCTGTGGAAGGAAATAATGTAGATTATGAATTTGTTTTCATTAATCCTGATGGTCGACAAGACCCTTTAGTAACTACTAGTGATCCTTTTGCAACTATTCAAGGATTGGTTGCGGCCAATACTGGAACTTACCGAGTGCGTATAATTGCAGATGGTTGTCCTTCAGAATTTTCTAATGAAGTACCTGTTGATGTAGCTTCTGGCGGTTTGCCAAACGCACAGGCAACTTCTTCGGCACCTGCTGATAATTCAGCTTGTGAAGGAGATGGGGTTACCTTATCTGTTACCCCATTAATTGATGGTGCAACCTATGAGTGGTCTGGACCAAATGGTGTGGTTGGAAATTCTGCCGAAACAATTATTGCAGCTGCATCTCCTGAAGATAATGGAGAGTATAGTGTAACAATTACAGTTAATGGTTGTCCCAAAACAGTAGGACCAGTTACGGTTCAAGTAGACGCAAAACCTGCTACGCCTACTGTTAGTTCTGATAAAGATAGTGCTTGTCCTGGAGAAGCGGTTACTTTAAGTACTGCAGCAGCGACAGGTGATAATATTACTTATGATTGGCTTTTAGATGGAACAGTTGTAGCGACTACAGACACGCCAACTTATACAGATGAAGATTTCCAAGGAACAGACGCAGGCAACTATACCGTTGTCGTTAGTGACGGTGGATGTCCATCTGACCCATCTGACCCAGTTGCAGTTTCTTTGAAAGAATCTTTAGAAGGGGTAACCGCTTCTTCTAATAGTCCAGTTTGTATTGGTGACCCAATCAATTTAACGGTAACGGATGTAGAAGGAGCTACTTTCGAGTGGACTGGCCCTAATGGCTTTACTTCTTCAGAACAAAATCCATCAGTTGTCGATGCAGCTACGGAAGCAGATGCAGGAGATTACACAGTTGTAGTTACGGTTGATGGTTGTCCAGCAAGTATTCCACCAGCAACAGTTGTAGTTACACCTAAACCAGCTGCACCAACAGTAAGTATCAGCGATGGACCAGTTTGTGAAGGCACTGCTGCTACCATTACAGTTGCTGATGCTCAGGCAAACACTACTTATACTGTTTCAGATGCAAACGGAAATACAGTAGCTACAGGAACAGAAGGAACTATAGAGATTCCAACGGATGGAGCAGCTGGTGATAATACTTACACCGTAATTGCTCAAGAAGATGGTGGTTGTCCAAGTGAGCCTTCCAATGCAGTTAATTTAACGGTCACACCAAAACCTGATGAAGCAGCAATGATTTTGACAGACCCAATGGGCGGTGATGATTGTGGAGGTACACCGGGAACTGTTGAAGCTACCGTACCAACACAAGGTACAGGTATGTGGAGTAGTAGTAATGCTGATGTCGTTTTCACAGACGCAAGTAGTGCAACTACTGAGGTGATGGGCTTAGAAGACGGGGACGTTGTCACATGGACTTTAACTAATGAAGCTTGTGGAGAATATGCATCTGCTAGTATTACTATTAGCGCAATGCAACCTGAAACGACTGCTAATCCAGATGGAGCAACTATTTTAAATAATGAAACAGCTACAGGAAATGTAGCTAATAACGATACGCCAAGTGACGGTATTGTAACGGTTATATCTGGTCCATCAAATGGAGTTGGGTCTATTGATGCAAATGGAAATTATTCTTACACACCGAATAGTAGTTTTGTCGGTGATGACCAAATTGTTTATGAGATTTGTAATAAAGATTGCCCAGATGCACCTTGTGCACAGAGCACATTGACTATTACAGTGAACCAAGCAAATATCGATTGTGTGGTGCCGGATGTGATTTCTCCGAATAGTGATGGTTTAAATGATGCTTTAGTGATTCCTTGTTCAGATTCTAAACGAGTAGCACTAAAAATCTTCAATCGTTGGGGTGATTTAGTATTCGAATCTGATAATTACAATAATAACTGGGCTGGAACGCATGATGGTAATGATTTACCTCCTGGGCCTTACTACTACGTCTTTGAAGAAGATGGAGCTGAGGCTAAAACGGGCTGTGTTTCTATAGCTAGGTAAGGTAATGTCGCTAAACATCAGCAAAAAGTATTATTGCTGATGTTTAGCACAAAGCTTGTTTGTATTTAAACTTAAATAACGACAAAAAAATAATTTTGTATTTTTCAAATGACTACTTTTTTAATGAATTGAAAATTTATAAAAAAAGAATCAATTGAAAAACTAATAACAAAAATAATTTTAGTCAATATTAAAATTTCAAAAATGAATAAAATTATATATACAACTGCCTTCCTGCTATTCAGCCTTATGGCGATGGCGCAGAACGATGTGCAGTATACTCATTATTTGTTCAATAAGTTGGCATATAATCCAGCTTATGCAGGAAGTGAGGGCATGCCAGTTATCAATGCCCTATACCGTAACCAATGGACAGGCGGTTTTGCAGATGGCAAAGCTCCTAAAACAGGTACTATCAATTACCATTCTCCTATCCAATGTGGAAGAGGAGGCTTCGGATTAGGGTTTACCAGTGATAAAGCAGGTATTTTCAATAGTAACCGTTTGGATGGTGCCTACTCTTATAAATTTCAAGTTTCTGAAAAAGGAAATTTAAGTTTAGGATTAGGTGCACAGTTAGAATTTGGTAATGCGGATTATACGCGTACGAATCCATTAGATGCTGGAGATAATACCATTTTAGCTGGAAATGATGAATATTCTAAGACTAGATTAAATTTTGGCGCTGGTTTATACTATACCCATAATGATAATTTTTACATTGGATTATCGGCTCCTCAATTATTAAATACTTCTTATTACCAAGATGTAAGTATTTCAGGAGATGGAAATGATTTTCATACTTATTACTTGATGTTAGGATTTGCGAAAGATTTGACGAATAACGTTAAACTCGTACCAGGAGCTATGATTAGTTATAATGGTAAAAATGTACCTTTCGAATTTGATATCAATGCCAACTTGGTATTTATGGAAAAACTTTGGTTTGGTTTGAACTATAGATTAGGGGATTCAATAGATGGGTTAATTCAGTATCAAATTAATAACCAAATTAGAGCTGGATTTGCTTATGATTTTACAACTAGTGATATCAAAAACTATTCGAATGGCTCTTTAGAATTTTTACTGTCTTATGCATTTACCAATTATAGCAATAAGATTAGTAATGTTCGTTACTTTTAAGCAAATCCTATAAATTGAAATCGAGTTATAAGAAAAATGCTTCCTATGCTTGATTTATTTTTAGTCTTATAATTTAGTATAAATATCATGATTAGAAAAAATATATTAACACTACTTTTCCTATCTCTGTCAGTTGCTGCTTTCTGCCAAGTGGAGATAGAAGAGGTGTCAGTCACTAATCTCTCGGATATCAACACCGAGAACGACGAATTTGTGGCAGTACCCTATGGGGAAGGCATTATGTTTAATGGTATCGGAGATAAAAACCCTTGTGATACTTGTGGCTATTTTAATAGTTTGCGTTTTGCTAAAAACAAACCCAGTGCAGATGCAGATATGGAGGCAGGCTCAGATTGTAGTTGTAGCCCATCTGAAAAGGTTTCAGCTACGGCTTATCCGAAAAAATCAAACTTTAATGCACCCACTTTTACAAGTGATAGAGGTACCATGTACTTGACTCAAAACTTTAACCGCCCAGGTGGCGGAGAAAGTAATGTGCAAGGAAAAGGGAAGAAGTTGAAAATTGTCATGGCTAAAATGAATGATTTGAATTCATGGTCTAATTTCGTCGATGTTCCTTTCAATATGGTAGATTACGAAACAGCTCACCCTGCTCTTACCACTGATGGTCAAACAATGTATTTTACCTCTGACCGCCCAGGTGGAGTTGGTGGGATGGATATCTGGAAAGTGACAAAACAAGGAGACACTTGGGGAACGCCTACTAATTTAGGTGCGCCGATTAATAGTGCAGGAAATGAAATTTTTCCTTCTATCTCCAGTAATGGCACTTTATATTATTCCTCTAACAAATCAGGAGGTACAGGTAACTTAGATGTGTATAGTGCATCTATGCAAGGAGGAAGTTGGACAACTGCTAATTTAGGTGCTCCTTTTAATTCTAGTGCAGATGATTTAGGATATGTTGAAAATCCTGATGGCGAAAGTGGTTACATTACTTCAAATAGAGGAGGTGGAAAAGGGGGTGATGATGTTTATTGTTGGAAAATCAATAAGGCGCCTGTACAATTATTAGTAGAAGATGGTAATTCAAAAGATAGATTACCAGGTTCTAAAATTAATATTGTTGGTAGTAAAGGCGGTACATTAGACTATGTTGCTGATGGAGAAGGTGGTGCTGAACCTGATATGACCTATAGAAGAACTTACATGGTCAATGTGGAGAAAGAAGGTTACTTGCCTTGGAGTAAAGAATTATCCGCTAAGGAACTAGCTATGGCTTCTCCATATATTGTGCCATTAGTGCCTAGAGCATTTAAATTAGATGGTGATGTAAAATTCATCGAAAGTTTGAAAATTGCACCAGGTTCAAAAGTTGTTTTACATAATATCACCACTGGTGAAAAGAGAGAAGCAATTGCTGATGCAAATGGTATGTTCACTTTTGATAACATCTACTGTTTCGAAGACTATGAATTAATTGCCTACAATGGCACAGGTGACCAAGCAGTAGAGTCTGCAAAATATGACCTGCCTGCTTCTGCAATTGATTGTTCTGGCGACGAAACAGTTAAGGTACCGCTTAAATTACCAGAACCACCACCAGTTTATGTAGAGAAAGTATGTCCTACTTTTGTAGAGGGGATGTTGGCTTTACCAACTGATGGTAGTACTCCAAAATCAATTGGCGCTTTAGGAAGCCGACCAGAATTTGGTAACTCTCATGATTTAGATGGAGCTGGTTTCTATAACAAATTACAAGATAGATATAACCGTAGTGCTAGAGACAAAAAGTTCTTAGATGAATTATTTACGACTTTAGGTTATGCAAACGGTTTTGCAGATGCAAATGAAGCTACTTTCTATTCTGTTACCATTCCAAATGGTATGGTTGGAAATATGGGATACACGAAGCGTCACCGCATGAAATACGTTCAGTTAAATGCTCGTAGTGCTAGAGATTTAGAAGCTTTCCAAATAGCTTCTATCAACGGCTGTGATGTATACTTCATGAAGACTTGTGGTAACTTATTCTACTTTAAGCAATAGTACTGTAGCTTAGGCATTCTTGCCTGAGCCACTTCGATTCATAATATAAAAGCCCTTTCAGTGTAATCTGAAAGGGCTTTTTTGTTAACATGATTTGTAGGAAACAAATATCTGTTTTTTAGGATAAGAATATAGTTTTATTTCTTTTGTAAATGCTATTTGATCTTTTGTTGACCCATTATTCACATAAAAAAAGGAATATTAGCAGATACTAATATTCCTCGTTGTTGTTAAATGCAATAAATTAAAAATTATATTAATTACCCTTTGATTTTTGTAAAAGCAAATATTTCTATTAAGCACATAACTCCACCCATAATTGCAACAGGCATATTTCCTGCTATCAAATTATTTACTAAATCTAGACCATCACTTACTATTCTAAGTAGTAAAATAATTTTAATCATAGCAGCATTTTTTTGTAAAAGTCCAAAAAGGGTCACTGCTGCTGTTGCCATATTACGAGAAACAAATAAGCCTAAAGGACCAGCAAGAGATAAAGCTCCTGCAGCGGGTAATGCCTCCCATGTTGCTAACAAGGCATCTGGTTTAAAATAGGCGGTAAGGCTTGCTCCTAGAGTGATAAAGAAGGTAATCCAAAGGTATATCGTAATCCACTTTGGTGTTGTAGTTGAATCGTTTGTCATGATGTTTTTTTGTTATTAAAAATTATAAATAAATTGGGAGCAACGAAATAATATAGTTCGTGCCCAAACTTGTATTAAAAATTAGTTGTTACTTCACTACAATCATTTTACCACTTACAAAACCTTGTCGATTACTCAATCGATAGCTATAAAATCCTTTATTCAAAGAGCTACCATTAAAGTTAAACTGATTAGTTCCTTCATTTAATTCTAAGCTGCTATTAGCTACTTCTTTTCCACTTATATCAAATACCTGAAACTGAAAATCGCCGCCTTGGCTAAGTTCAATTTCAAAAGTGGTCATTTGCTTAAATGGATTAGGATATACATTTATTTGAGTGGAAGCAGCAAGTAGATTGTCAGTAGATGATACAATATCACCTAAAGGAATTATCGCAATATTGAAAGGTGGCTCAAATCCGTTAATACCAAATAAAGCCCCAAATTGAGATTCCAATACCGCCAAATATGCTTGGTTGTTATTTTCAAAAAACCATAAGCCAGATGAATCATCAAAACCATCCGCCACCACACTGCCTGTAGCCGTTGTAACATCTGAAAAGACTAATCTGTAAGCAGTACCCACATCAGCAGGGTCGCCTGTATCATTGGTCACATAGTATAAGGTATTGTTGGCGTCATCCCAAGAGATACCATCTGCATCAATAGCGTCAAGTCCAGTAACCGTTACTTGTTGTAAAGTACCCGGCATACCGCCGCTGATTGGTAAGTACCATAATTTATTACCTTGTGATACATAAAAGCCACCTACACCATCATAAATAGTTCCACCCATACCACTGATCGCAGGATCCCATTGGTCGCTTGTAAACCAACTATCATTGACTATACCTGTACTTGAATCTACCTCAAAAATTTGAGGATTATTGAAATCTGTTACGTAGTATTTTCCATCTACTATAGATACGGTATGACCGACAGATCCAGCAGGTAAATCCCATTCGCCTGTTTTTTGACCATTAGCAAGATCATAAGCTACCAATTTGGCTGGACCAGCATCTCCTCCTGCAAAGTTGGCATTATTAAGAAGGCTCAATAATGTAGTACCATCCGTTTTTACTCCCCATCGTTGAGTGTAACCCTCTTCTGCTTCTGCAAATATTTCACCTGTAGGGTTGGCTAAGTTTAAGTTAAACATCTTCAAAGTACCGTCACCCAAACCACTTACATAAGCTACATTATTAGAAATGACGATATCTTCTGGGAAAAAGTCCATATCATCTGTCGTAATATCAGACGGTTCGCCTTGTGATAATTCTAATACAGCAATATTGAAAGGAGGCTCAAAGCCATTGATACCGAAGAGTGCTCCAAACTGAGATTCAAGTACATATATATACTGCTTACCACCTTCTGTATGGTACCATAAACCAGATGAATCATCGAAACCAGTTGCAATTACACTACCTGTAGCAGTAGTAAAATCAGAAAATACTAGTCTATATACCGTACCAACATTGGCTGGGTCTCCTGTATCGTTAGTAGCATAGTATAAAGTGTTATTCGCATCATCCCAAGAAATTCCATCTGCATCAATAACATCTAGCCCATTAACAGTTACTTCTTGTAAAGTACCCGGCGCACCACCGCTGATGGGTAAGTACCATAATTTATTACCTTGTGAAATATAAAAGCCGCCTTCGTTATCATAGATTGTACCTCCGATACCGCTGATTGCAGGGTCCCATTCTGAACTAGTAAACCAACTGTCATTGACCGTTCCTGTAGTTGGGTCTATTTCAAAAATTCTTGGTTGACCAAAATCAGTTACATAGTATTTTTCATCAACAATAGATACCGTGTGTCCAATTGAACCTGCTGGTAAATCCCATTCGCCTGTCTTTGCTTTACTGGCAATATCATAGGCTACCAATTTGGCTGGACCAGATTCTCCACCTCCAAAGTCTGCATTGTCAAGAATGCTTAATAGGGTAGTACCGTCACTCTTTACGCCCCAACGTTGAGTATATCCTGCTTCTGCTTCTGCAAATATTTTGCTTGTTGGATTTGCTGAGTTTAAGTTAAACATTCTTAATGTTCCATCTCCTAATCCACTTACATAAGCTATGTTATTTGCAATGACAATATCTTCAGGGAAGAATGTTTCTCCTTCTATGGTTAAAGATTCTGGTGTTGGACAACCAAAGCTAACACTAATCATTTGTCCGAGTTCTGTCAAATCTGTTCCTCCGCCAAGTTCAAGCACAAAACCACCATTTGGAAGTGTAATAGGCAATGGATAACCCGTACCAAATAAATCTGCTAGAGGTATCTCATATCCTGCTGGTAAAGCCGTTACGGTTGCATTTGCTGTTAATCCAGAAGAACCGCCTGAAATACTGATATTTGACATATCTTGTTCTAATGCAAAATAATATCTGTCAAAACGACCCTCAGGAAGTAATACATCTGCTGCATCTGAATTGTTAAACAGTGTCATTGTCAGCCCACAATCATCAACATCAATATCATAGAAGTTAATAAATTTAGGAAACTCAACACCATCAGAAATTGCTACTGGACCAGCCGCACCATAAAATGCTTGCTGCCCACCCGTCAAAGTTGCATCCTCGAAGGAGTTGTACACGGAAACACCTTGCAGACCAAAATCAACACTAAGTGTTTGTCCCAATTCTGTCAAGTCAGTTCCTCCTCCTAATTCAACTACAAAACCACCATCAGGTAATGTAATAGGTAAAGGATACCCTGTTCCAAAAGCGTCATTGACTGGAACTGTATATCCTGCTGGTAATGCCGTTACGGTTGCATTTGCTGCTAATCCAGGCGAACCGCCAGAAATACTAATATTAGACATATCACCTTTATAAGCAAAGTAATATCTGTCAAAACGACCCTCAGGAAGTAATAAATCTGCTGCATCTGAATTATTAAACAGGGTCATCGTCAATCCTAAATTTGTCAAATCAATATCGTAGAAGTTGATGAATTGAGAAAATTCAACATCGTCTGAAATTCCAACTGGACCAGCTGCCCCATAAAATGCTTGCTGACCACCTGTTAAAGTTGCATCTTCAAAAGAATTGTATACAGAAACGGTATTGTCAGATGAACTGGCTAACGCTATAATTTCAATATTGAACGGTGGTTCGAATGAATTAATACCGAATAATCCACCAAATTGTGATTCTAACACGAAAATGTATTCTTTGCCACCATCTCTATGAAACCATAGTCCTGAAGCGTCATCCAAATCAGAAGCGATAACACTACCTGTGGCAGTAGTTACATCAGAAAACACTAGTCTAGATACCGTACCAACATTTTCAGGGTCACCAGTATCATTGGTTGCAAAATATAGTATGTTCTTAGTATCATCCCAAGAGATACCATCCGCGTCGATAATATCAAGTCCAGTAACCGTTACTTGTTGTAAAGTTCCAGGTGTACCATCACTAATAGGTAAGTACCATAATTTGTTTCCTTGCGAAATATAGAAACCTCCTTGATTGTCATAAATCGTACCGCCAATACCGCTAATTGTTGGGTCCCATTCTGGACTTGTAAACCAACTGTCATTAACTACACCTGTACTTCGGTCAATCTCCATGATTCGAGGACTACCAAAATCAGTTACATAATATTTTTCGCCAACAATAGATACGGTATGTCCGATAGCGCCAGCAGGTAAAGGCCATTCTGTTGTCTTTGTTCTAGTCGCAATATCGTATTCTACTAGTTTGGCTGGACCAGATTCTCCACCCCCAAAGTCAGCATTGTCAAGAATGCTCAATAATTTTGTACCGTCACTTTTTACTCCCCAACGTTGGGTATAACCGGCTTCTGCTTCCGCAAATATTTCACCAGTTGGATTCGTTGAGTTTAAGTCAAACATCTGCAAGGTGCCATCTCCTAAGCCACTCACATAAGCTACATTATTAGCTATGACAATATCTTCTGGGAAAAAATTCATGTCATCTGAAGACAGATTAGATGGTATTTGACCTATCATGTTTACCGTCACAAGTAATAGGATTAATACTTGTAGAAAATTCTTTTTCATTTTTATTTAATTTAAAATTATTAGAGGATAAAAATTATAAAAAACAATGAAGCTGTTTAAAGTTTTGTTAGGGGATTGATTATAAGTACTTGGAAGTCAAACCAAAGCTCATTTGTTTTTTCGCAGCCAAAGCTGTGGGAAACATCAATAGCTGAAGTGTGTGTTTTTAATGACTTGCAATCAAGCCACTAGAATAATCTTAAACAACTTCAATGGTTATCAATTAAAATTTTCCATTATCATTCTTCCATTCGGACTTAATAGGAATAGGGGCAATCACATCCCAATGCTCTACGATTAGACCATTTTTTAATCTAAAAAGGTCATAATAGGCAGTAGATTGCTTTCCCAATTTCCCTTCGCTCATTGTAAGAACAAAATTTCCTTGGCCTAATACCTTATGGATTTTTTCATAAGTCATCATCATGCCTTTTTCTCCCATTGCCTTCATCGCACTGCCCAAACCATCTAGTCCATCTCCAATCTGAGGATTGTGTTGTACGTAGGTTGTCGGACTGATGTAGCTAGCTATTTTATCCATTTGACCATTCATAAAGACATTCTCCAAGAGATCTTTGACAACTTGTTTATTTTTAGCTGTTTTATCTTTATCTGTAATGTCAGCAGCTCCATCTGTTTGCGTTCTACCACTTGGATTAGGCGGTTGTACTTCAATCAAGTTATCCCAATGTTCTACTATTAACTCATCTTCAAATCGAAAAACATCAAAGCCAATCTTTGGACCATAAAAGTCATATTCAGTATGAGTAAAAACATAATTTCCATCTTGAAATGCCCGTACAATTGTCGCCTTAAATCCTTGCGGTGGAGCATGTTGTATTAGTTCTCCAAAACCTGCCAACCCGTCTCCAATTGATAAGTTGTGTTGGATATATTTTTCAGGATTAATGTAAGTAATAGGGGTTTGGTCTTCTGTGTTAAAACTATTTAGTAGTGCAACTACTTTTTCTTTTCTAGTTAATTCCATATTTAGAAAAATTTATATCGACCCATACTCATAGAGGATTGATCCATTGCCTGCATGAACTCTTTAGCAATTGGTGCTTCCATAAATGGCCCCATAGAAACATCCGAATTTTCTTTGTTATCCCAGTAGACAACAACAATTTGTCGGCCTTTTTCATTTGCTCCTACTAATCGCTGTAAAAACCCTTTCCTCTTTCCTGTAAAGTCAGTTTCTACTTTGTAATTAGTGGTTGTGAATTGTGCCATATCGGTATTTGGTTTTACATCGTAAGCCATGATTTCCACAAATCGACTTTCCTCGGCATTAAATGCCTTGTCCATGGCATACCTCGTCATTTTCATAGTCGGACCATCAATCATTTTTGCATAGTCAGCTACAGAAGCATCACTCATGAATTTGTTCATAGAAGCATCTGCATCCGCCATACTTTTCCAATAAACTACTACTACATAATTTCCTTTATCATCAACGCCACTTTGGCGTTTGATAAATCCTGTTTGCTTGCTTGTAAAGTCATTTTCTACTTGTTCATCCCGTTTAGCAAAAGCCATTGGAACTGCATCAGAATTGATGTTGAAGGTGGTGACTTCCATTATTGTTTTTTCTTCCATATTTGTTTTTGAATTTTGACTCGTTGTGCAACTGATAAGACATATTGATATTACCAGCAAGAAAAATGAGTTTAAGAAGGTTTGCATTTTGTTTAATTTAAAGTGGTTGTTAATGCAATTTTTTGAAACGGATTGAATAAGATTATCCTCAAATCTTAACGTAATAGACGTTGCGGTCTCCTCTTCATTGCTTGCAATGCAAGTAATGATTGAGCATAGGAATGCCAGTAACAAAAAATTAATTTTTGAAAAAATTATTAAAAAAGCTTATCCAATTAATAGCACAAAGGTATAGGGGAAAAGACTACCAGCAATGGTGAGAATGTTTCAAAGGACTGTCAAAATCGGAAAATTGATTAATGCGCTTGACGAAATGCTTCAGGAGAATTATCTGTAAACTTCTTAAAATATTTGAAAAAATTGGTAGGGTCACTAAAACCTGAGATATAAGCAATTTCTTTTATAGAATGGTCGGTGCTGATTAATAGTCTTTTTATCTGCATAATCGTTCTTTCATCAATAAAAGATTTAGCAGAGGCATTGATTACATTATTTACAATGTTGTTTATTGTTTTGGAAGAAACACCCAATTTTTGTGCATAATACTGTACTTTTTTACTTTTAAAACAATCTTCTTCTACTAATTTTTGCAGCGCTAAGAATTGAGCTATATATCTTTTCTTTCCTACTAAATGCTCTTGTTTAGCTTTGATGCGGAATAATTTTGTAATCACAATATGTAAAACACTTCTTGTAATACCAATGGAAAACTCATCCTTAGAATGATATTCTGATTCCATGTGTTTTATCAAAATTGTAAAATCAGAAAACTCCTCTTTATTATTGAATTCAATTTTTGGAAAATTCAAGGAATCATTGAAAAGTTGCATTGATTTCATTGCCTCCATTCTGTTCAGATGGCTAATGATAAACTCCTCTGTGAAAACTAATAGATACCCTTTTACATTAGGGCTTCTAAAAAATTTGTGAATTTGGTCTTTTCTGACCAATAGTACGGTTCCTTTTTTATAGTTATAGTCGGTAAAATCAATGGTATGGTAACCTTGTCCCTCATAGATAAAAAGAATTACGTAGAATCTTACAAGGTGATTTTTACCAACATCATGGTCTATTTCTTTTTGTAGTAGGTCTTCAATTTTGACTATGTCAAAGTAAGATTTGGGATTGTCTTTGTTGTTAAAACTTATATGTTTGATTTTTTCTTTCATGATTTTTTTCATCGAATGATAAAGGTTGAACAACTTATTTGAGTCTATCCAAACAGGCAAACTGCTACCTTATGATTCTTGTTCTAGTAAATCTAGTATGAATTAAAGTGAATATTTTAGGGATTCATTTAACTTCTTGATAAATCCCTCTTTCGCTCCCGATAAACCCCATTAAAAATCCAAAAAGCTAAAACCGCATTAATTATCAAATCGGTCGTACCTGAAACCGTATACCCAAAAAAACTGCCCTCACAAGAAATACAAGTAGCTAGTCGATAAATGATATTGATAAGGGGGATAAAACCGATAATAAAGTAAAGTTTAGTTCTATTCATTTTTTTTTTTGAAAAAAGGAAGTAATTACCTGACACCTGACCTGACACCTGACACCTCTCTACAATATCGAAAACAAAATAATAGCCGCCACAATCACCACCAACACCGCCACATAAACAATCACATTCGAATTACTTCGATACAAATTAAACATTAATTCCATCATATCTCGCCATTCTAGTCGAGCGACTAAACTTTCTCGTCCTAAGACAAAATACTTACGCATCCCTTTTCGAGATTGGTCCCCATGTTTGCGAAGAATAAAAAAATCGGAGTTCATAAAGGCTAAATCATATAATTCGCTACGATTGCCTTGTTCTAAAATTAGGGTATTAGAATTGGGTAAGGTCTTCCAACGTGCGCCGCTGATGTCTCCATCTCGAACAACCATTAGTTCTCCTTTAGGGCGAAAAATATAAAGTATCGTTTCATGAAAATGCTCATCATCTCGGACTTCTAAAAAACGCGTATTTAAATAATACTCTTCCTCATAGAGGTCTTCACTCCATGGCCGAATCAAAGGTAGGATATTATCAAGGTAGTCATCCATTGTCTTGACGACAGGCATTTCTACGCTGAAGGAACGGGATATTTTATCAAAGAGTGCTTCGTCTTCCATGATAATATGGTTTTCTCAATAAAGTATTGTGGTAAATCACTTATTTTTACGATTCAAATGTAGGTAATTTTTTACTGGATGACAACATACCCTTTAGTTAGACAGCACTTAATTAGATGCTTTTCGATAATAACCTATAATTACCTTTAATAACTTCCAATAACTTTATAAATAATTATCAATCGAAACTATGAATACTATTTTAAAAAAATACGCTGATTTATTGGTCAATTATTGTGTAGAACTCCAACCAGGTGAAAAATTATATGTCCGAAGTACCACTTTAGCAGAACCTTTAATTCGAGAAGTGTATCGGTCTGCACTCAAAGCAGGCGGTCATATGGAGGTGGATATGGATTTTCGAGAGAAGAACCGAATTTTTTTGTCAGAGGCCAATGATGCCCAATTGCAGCGAGTACCACCCTTGCAGAAAATGGCAATGGAAACGTTTAATGCATATATTTATATAAGAGCTCCCTTTAATTTGAAAGAAGATAGTGGTGTACCCAAAGGACGTTCTGGAGTTAGAAGCAAAGCTATGAAGGATATTTCTAAGCGATATTTTGAAAGAACCGCTACTAAAGAGTTAAAACGTAATCTTTGTCAATATCCTACTATAGCAGGTGCCCAAAATGCAGGTATGTCCTTGGAAGAATACCAAGAATTTATTTTTGGTGCTTGTAATTTATATACAGAAGACCCACAACAGGCTTGGTTGAACAGACGTAAAGACCAGCAAAAAATTGTAGACCTTTTAAACAAAAGAGACAAAGTCCAATACAAAGGTGAAGGAATAGACATTACTTTTTCTACGAAAGGTCGAACATGGATAAATTCTGATGGACAAACGAATATGCCGTCAGGAGAAGTCTATACGGCACCAGTAGAGGATTCGGTCAATGGAGTAGTACATTTTTCTTTTCCTGCACTCTATATGGGACATGAAGTGGAAGGCGTAACGCTGTGGGTCAAAGATGGATACGTTGAAAAGTGGGAAGCTAAACGAGGACAAGCATTTATGGATAATTTACTAAAAACTGAAGGTGCGAGACGATTTGGAGAAGCAGCTATTGGGACTAATTATGGCATCAATCGTTTTACAAAAAACATTCTTTTTGATGAAAAGATAGGAGGGACTATCCATATGGCATTAGGTCAATCCTATTTCCAAACGGGGGGCAAAAACCAATCGGCTATCCACTGGGATATGATTGGCAATATGGTCAACGGTGGTCAGATTTTTGCAGACGACGAGATGATTTATGAAAATGGAAAGTTTATTTTTTAGGAGGTTGATTGTCAATTGCTTACACAAATCAGATTAATTAAAAATTTATACTAGACTTTTGTGAATTTCCGTTTTAGTATATAATTTATTCAAGTTGCGGACAATTCTTAAAGAAAGAAAATGCGTTAAAACTTTAAATAGTCAGGTTAAAAACTAATCTTATATCCGATGGCAACAATCCGTTGGTATTTTTACTAGTTTTGCCAACGGATTACGGCTTTGGATTAGGAAATTCAAGGTATTTACGATTTGATATTTAAAGCTCATTAATTTTTCACTAGACTATCTATCTATAAACATTTCTCAAACCAGATAATATGTTTCAATACCAATACGGAGGCAAGAAAGGATTGACTTTGCAATTAACAGAGGCAAGTGATTTAGTAGTGGTGCGAACTAAAGCCGCAAAGGATGTAAAAGAATTAAATCTGTCATCTAGCTCTAAGCGCTTATTATCACGGATGATGCCCGTCGTGAGTTTCCCTGAGGCCAATGTAACGGTATTTAAATGTATTAATAAAAAAAGTAGAAGTTTAGGTAGTGGTATGAAATTGAGGAATCAAGTTAGGAAAAACTTTAATGAAGAAAAAGAAATCCGTTTTGCTGGCAGAGTATTAAAAGATGCAAAATCTGGAGAACCTGTCGTTTACACAGAAAATTTCTTTGTTAAATTTAAAGATGGAACAAAGCATGGGGCCTGCCAAAAAATCATTAAAGAATTAGGCTTAATAGTAAAAGAGAAATTAGGATTTGCTGAATGCGCCTTTTTTATTTGTGCAGAATCTGGAACTGGGATGGAAATTTTTGCCTTAGCTCACCAGTTACTAAATCATAAGGATGTTCAATATTGCCATCCTGAGTTAGTTCGACAAAAAAAGCATCGTAGTATTTTTCCTAATCAATGGCACTTAAGACCTTTGGTGCGAAATGGTACTTTGATTGAACAGCATGTCAATGTGGAAGCCGCTTGGACACATACTTTAGGCGAAGGAATCACGATAGCTGTAGTCGATGATGGTGTCGATGAATTACACGAAGAATTTGCAGGCAAAATCGTTTCGCCGTTTGATGCCATTACGGATGAACAGGATGGAAACCCTAAAAGGAGAGGGGAAAACCATGGAACAGCTTGTGCAGGTGTTGCCTGTGCGGCAGGAAGAAATAAAGCTTCGGGTGTAGCACCCGCAGCGAAATTAATGCCTATTCGTACAGGTGGATTAGGCTCTTTGGCCGAATCTAAGGCCTTCTGGTGGGCAACTGATAATGGGGCAGATGTTATTTCCTGTAGTTGGGGACCAATGGACGGACCTTGGTGGGATAGTCAAGACCAACAACACTTTCGGGAATTTCCTTTGCCTGATAGTACTCGATTAGCGATTGATTACGCTATCAAAAATGGCCGTGGGGGGAAAGGTTGTATTATTGTCTGGGCCGCAGGAAATGGCAATGAAAGCTGTGATTTGGATGGATACGCTAGTTATCCAAAAGTAATTACTGTAGCAGCCTCGAATGATAGGGGCGTGCGGAGTTATTATAGTGATTATGGACAAGCGGTTTGGTGTTGTTTTCCCAGCAGTGATGTGGATTCAAGATATGTGCCTGTGCCACGTCCACAACCTTTGACGCCCGGTATTTGGACAACGGATAGAATGGGCAGAGAAGGCTATAATCAAGGTTCTTTAACGGACGGAGACGAATCAGGTAATTATACGAATGGCTTTGGCGGTACTTCTTCTTCTTGTCCCGGGGTAGCAGGCGTGGTCGCATTGATGTTGTCTGCGAATCAAGATTTGACATGGGAACAAGTAAGAGCTATTATTAGAAATTCTTGCGATAAGATTGATAAAGAGTTTGGTGGGTATGATGCCAATGGGCATAGTCCTTTTTATGGCTATGGGAAAATCAATGCAGGTATTGCCGTAGAAGAAGCACTTATTGCTAATGATTTAGAGGGGACTAATTACAAAGTAAATGGAGTTGCCCATTTTAACAAAATTGAAGATGTAGCAATTGTAGAAGGGCAAGTCTCTGAGACATTACCTGCTAAAAGTCGATTACTTGAATTTGAATTAAACCTAATGCCTTTTCATCCTGGTTTAGGACTGGAGTATAAAGCTATTATTAATAATAAAGGAGCTACTCCTTGGAAGAAAGTTGGAGCGCTTTGTGGTACAACAGATGGCAGAAGAAAGCTAATTGGATTTGCCGTTAAATTAACAGGTGATTTGAGCAACCAATTTGAAGTGAAGTATAAAGCAAAAGTTAGAAAAAGTAAGAAGTGGAAAGTTGGAGAAAACGGTACTATCTGTGGTACTAAAAAGAGTGGAGGTCAGGCAATCCAGAATATCAGTATCGAAATAATAAAACGTAAATAGCATGGCTTTCTGAGCTGTACTTAACAAAAAATAGAAGGTTTTTATTAGAAAATTTATTTTGAACCACAAAAGTGCATAAAAGAACACAAAAGAGAAGTGCTACACCGCTTTTGGGATGATTCGTAGGTAATTTGATTATTTCGCCATAATGCTAGTATACAATGCTTTCGTCTCAGGCATCGGTTTTACGCCAAACTCCTTATCCAATATAGCCTCACACTGTTGAAAAGTTTTAATAACCATAGGACGATTGCCTTTTTTTAAGTAGGCTGCCATTTGAATCCGATATGCATCTTCCCAAGTATTTTCTATGAGTAAAGCCTGTTGGCATAAACGAATGCTTTCCATTGGACTATCCTCAACTAATAATTCACTTAAATTGATGAATGCCCCTAAAGTCAGAATTTGTAGACGTTCTCTTTCCGCACTTGACCAATCTTCATACAAACGATTCGGTAAATAGACGCCATGATGTAAATCAATGGCAGCACGGTAAGCAGCAATGGCTGTTGTGGAGTCGTCACTAAAAGATTGATTGCCTAGTGCTATTAACGCTTCGATGGCATCTGTATCAACCCAAATTTCTGCTAAGTTTAATTGGTAAGTGACGCCTTGCCTCAGCATATACTTCGCTTCAGAACGACTTTTTTTCATTGGTTCTAATGCCTTATTCATCCCATGCTGAGCGACTTTGAAATTTTGCTCTCCTGATTTTACATCTATTTCTTCCCAAATTCGGTCAATAATTTGTTCTTTATGAAGCGCTCTTTGATGCCTTGCCGTGACCAAAAATTGAAATAGTTGAACAGATTTATCCCGACCCCATTCTTTGGGCGTAATTAATGCCCCATCTCGCCATACCTGAAAGCTACCCAGCGTTTGCACTTGCAAACTTGCTTGCTCTTTCTTTGCTAATATGTCGGAAATTTTATCCATTAAATGAGGCTGAAAAAATAAGTTGTATGCGGAGAAAATAGAAAAAAGTGGAGTTGTTTTTTTTCGGCTTATCGAGACTTTCTTACGACAGCTTATCGACTTTCTTATTTAAGGCTTTGATTTCTTTGGATAACTTTTCCATCATTTGCAGGACTTCTTGCAAATCATTTTTAGTAGCTGGTTTCCACGCATCAGGGTCTAATCTAGCACTGATGGTATCTTTGACACCTTTGATTTGTTGATTGACCTCATCTTGGATTTGTTCGACGCCAGCTTTTGGGTCTTTAATGGTATCGAGGACCATTTTTGGGTAAGTAGTGGACATCCGTTTCCACAGTTCAAAACTAGTAGCCAAAATTCCTTTTTGTTCTTCAGGTGATTTTTCACCCATTGCCTGAATGGTCAAATCGGCTAACTTTTCTTGTATGAAATTGACAACTTCTTTGAATTCTGAAAATCGCTTTTCTTCTCCACCTTGTACATGGCGGATATTTCCGCGCCATTGGACTTCTGATTCTTGTTGCTCGTTTTGAAAAATCTTTTGTGTGAATCTCAAAACAAAAGAGGCCGTTTCATCTTTTTTTGCAGGCATGATTAAAATAATGTTGAATGATAAATGTTGAATGATAAATTCGTTCAAGCAGCAAAGAGTAACAAGTTTAATATTAGTGATTTACAACTTACCACTCACCACTTACAACTACTATTCTTCTTCCAAAACAGCCGTAGGATTAGGCATTTCTAAAATTTGTAGTGCTTTCTTGACCACATCATCTTCTGAATTTAACACCGCATAAAGCCCATTGTCATCATATAAATGTTTGGCTAATCTGGCTTTTAAATAAAGTTTAGTTAATGGTTTTAAATCCTTTATACTTCTGGAAAGTATTAATAATTTCTCATCATCTATACTCGTTTGGAAATGCTCGTAAGTTTGGTCTGAAATATCAAAGTTGTCTACAAAATCATCTAAATCCTTATAGTCTAGAATGGAAACAGCACTATCAGGCCCTTTTTTATTCGCTTGGTAATATTTGTATATGAAGGTCCGTATAGCAGGTTGTAATTGAGCAAAATAAGGCGTTGTTTTGGAAGAGTCTAAAGGAACAAATACATCTGGAATAATTCCACCACCACCATAAACAATTCGTCCTTCTTGGGTATAATATTTAGTGGAATCGGCAGAAGCTAATTGTTCGCCGCTATATAATTCTCCACTTTTTAACCGAGCACTTATCTCACCATCATAGTTTTCTACATTTTCGTAATCTCTTTGAATGGAACGACCCGACGGCGTGTAATATCTCGCAACGGTTAATCGAATAGCGGACCCATCTGAAAGATTGTATTGTTCTTGCACAAGTCCTTTTCCAAATGTTCGTCTTCCGATGATGATACCTCGGTCATAATCTTGGATGGCACCTGCTAAAATTTCACTAGCAGAGGCAGACCCTTCATCTACCAAGACGACTATATTGTCAATCGAAAAGAATGATTTTCCAGTCGTTTCATAATCACTTCTATGGACATTTCTACCTTCTGTATAGACCAATAATCTATCTTTTTCTTTAAAAAATTGATTGAGAATACTGGTTGCTTCTTGTAAATAACCACCACCATTATCTCTTAAATCAATCACTACATTCTCTAAGCCATCTTCGTCTACCATTCGTTCTAAATTTCTTAAAAATTCCGTATGGGTGGTAGAGCTAAAACGATTAATTTTTATGTAGCCCGAATTCTTATTGAGCATATAGGCGGCATCTACACTATAGATAGGTATCTCGCCTCTTGTTACTTTAAAATACTGGATTTCGGACTGACCTTCTCGGAGGATTCCAATATTGACCACAGTTCCTCCTTTTCCTCTTAGTGAATCTATTATATTGGATTCAATTAATTTTTCTCCTACGATTAAAGAATCTCCAACGGAAACTATTTTATCACCTGCGATGATGCCAGCTTTGTCAGAAGGACCATCTTTAGTAGGTTTAATCACAACAATAGTGTCTTCAACTACTAAAAATTCAATGCCAATACCTTCAAAGTTTCCTTCTAATTGTTCGTTAAATCTTTGTATTTGGTCACTTGGAATATAAATAGAGTGGGGGTCTAATTCTTTTAATAATTCATTGATTGCTGTTTGGACTAGCTCATCTCTATCTACGTCATCTACATATCTTGCTTCTATATAACGTAGCAATTCTTCTATTTTTCCTGGTTTGGCTTCTACAGAGTTATCGCCTGCTGCAACAGGTACAATGGGTACTTCTTTTTGCAGTTTGATGCCTAATAATATCCCTACTATTAAGACAAAGGCAAAGGCTAAGGGAAACCAAAATTTATTTGTTGAATGCTCTATATTTTGCGGCACAGAAATTTATTTTATTGTTATGCGAACAGTCGTAAAGGTACGGATTAATGAAACCAAATTCTAACAATTTTGTAACTGTTCAGAAAAGAGCGTAGAGATGAGAGAATAGAGAAAGTAATCGTTTACCTTGCCATTTTTATGTAAAAAATTATTGCTTACTCTTGGTCTTTCTTTATGCTCTGATTTTCTAGTTATCGATGCTTAAAGTTCAATTAATAAGGCTTATAAATCAAGCCTTTTCCAATTTTTGTCGGTTTTAGTAATAATAGGGTATCTGCTACAATCGCTGCATCTAATCCACTTCCTTCATAATTTTTATCTATTGTTTGGATAAGTGTGACTAATTCAGGGGTATCGACTTTCTTCGTAAAAGTGTTTTTTTTATTATTTACATTTTCTATTGCTTGCTGAATAAGTTGGTCTCGGTCTATTTCATCTACATACCACGATTCGGTATAGCGAAGGACTTCTTCAATTTTGGATGGCTGAATTGTAACGATAGATTTTTGAGTTTGTAATTTAATTCCTAAGAGAATTCCTATTGAAAAGGTCCCTAGTAAAGCAGTAATTAACCAAAATTTGGTAAAAGTTTGAGCACTATTTGTTGACACAGTTATTTATTTTTTACAAATGTAAGGCACTTGTTCTTCTATCTACCAATATTTATTAAAATTAACAGAGATAAAGTTTTTTACCTTTTGAAAATAGGGTTATTTTCGCCGAAATGAATGGAAAGTTTCATTTAAACTTCAACACTTATGGATTTACAACTTGATAATCAATTATTTATCGTCGGTGGTGCCTCTGCTGGCTTTGGAAAGGCTATTGCAGAACGACTTGTTTTGGAAGGAGCTAATGTGATTGCTATCGCAAGAACTGCGACTAAGTTGACGGCCTTTAAAAAGAAATATAAAACCCAAGTAGAGACCATTACAGGGGATATTACTAAAGCTGCTACCTTAGCTAAAATTATTAAAAAAGTAGGAAAGCGTCATCTGGCAGGTGCGCTTATCAATGCGGGTGGCCCTCCTGCAAATCCTGCTATGGAGGCAACTTTAGAAGAATGGGATAATGCCTACAAATCAGTTTTGCGCTGGAAAATTGATTTAACGAAGCGCTTAATGCCGAAGATGATTGACCAAAAGTATGGGCGATTGGTGTTTATTGAAAGCGTATCTGTCAAAGAACCGATTCCTAATCTAGTTTTGAGTAATTCTATAAGAATGGCAGTGGTTGGATTTGTCAAAACTTTATCTGATGAAGTGGTGCAGCATGGGGTCACTATGAATATTTTAGGACCTAGTTTTCACGATACAGCTGCATTAAATCGCATCTTTAATAAAAAAGCAGAACAAACTGGTATGAGTCCTGCTGCGGTTAGGAAATTAGCTGTCGAAAATATGAAAATAGGGCAGATGGGAAATCCTGCAGACTTTGCAGAATTAGCGGCATGGTTGTTATCTCCAAACAGTCGGTATGTTACAGGACAAACGATTGTTGTTGATGGAGGTAAGATGAATGGTGTTTTTTAGTCGGAACCTTTATTTTATTAAGACTTAGACATACTATAATTTGACCAATTACTTAATAACCAAAATACACTTAAACACTCTATAATACATCCATGAATAGATTTCTATTAACTTTCATTTTATTACTCCCTTTATTTTTTAATTGTTCTACTCCTGAAAAAGAAAAAAAGACCAAAAAAGAAATACCTCAGAACCCTCACTTACAGCGTTTCACTAAAGACTATGTCAAGCAGTTTAAAACGATACTTAAGGAGACCAATACACCAGGAGCAGGATTAGTTATTGTCAAAGATGAACAGATTTTACACCTTTCTGGTTATGGCACTAAAGCAGCTTTGTCTAATGACTCTGTAGATGTGCATACGGTCTTTAGAATTGGTTCTTTGTCCAAAGGTTTTGCTTCTATACTTGCAGGTATTATGGTGGAACAGGGTGCCTTAAAGTGGACCGATAAAGTACAGCATTATGTCCCTGAATTTGTTTTGAAGGACGAAGCTCAAGCAAAAAGAGTTAATCTCATTCATTTATTATCTCAATCTTCTGGTTTGCCTTATCATGCTTATACCAACTTGGTAGAGGCAGGACAGGATATACGGAATATAGCAAGCCAACTAAAAAGCGTTAAATTGATTAGCAAAGAGGGAGAAATTTATGCTTATCAGAATGCTGCCTATAGTTTGATAGGAACGGTGTTGGAAGAGGTGACCAAAAAATCTTTATCTCAAATTTTCAAAAAAGAACTTTTTCAACCTTTAAATACCCATAATACTTCTACGGATTATAACTCTTTGGTGAATGAGGATAATTTGGCGCTACCTCACAGTGGAGGAAATGGAAATTGGCGGAACCGTAAAATTTCTAAAAAGTACTATAATGCTATCCCTGCTGGAGGCGTTAATGCAAGTATCGCGGATATGGGAGAGTGGCTTCAATTGTTACTAGGCAATAGGCCTGATATTATTAGCCAAAAAACCTTAAACGAAATTTTTGAACCGAGAATTAATACTAGAAACAGGAACCGTTACTTTAGAAATTGGCCAATGGTTGAGAAAGCTCATTATGGTTTGGGTTGGCGAATTTTGACCAATGAGCTAGATACCTTTATTTATCATGGAGGATTTGTCAATGGCTACCGTGGAGAAATATTAATCGACCCTAAAGAAAAATTAGGTATTTGTGTCCTTGCCAATGCCCCTAGTAAATTACCCAAACGGTCTATGCCTGCCTTTTTAAAAATGTATGCTACTCGGAAGGATTCTATTCATGCTTGGGAGGACAGACAAGCTTTGGTAGGGGGACAATAGATTGTATAATTTTCAATTTTCAAACTGCTATTTGCCGCCTTGGGAATTAGGCTACTTTTTAGTGATAAAATAGTGTAGCTTTTTGCAAAATAAATAATTGAAAATTACCCTTTTAACCTTTTTTATTCCAAGATATTCCACTCAGACAACCAAGTCTTTCTTACCTTCCTCAAAGGTATTGTTTCAAAAAGCAATAAACTTTTTTTTGACTAAAAGCATGCCTCTATCTCCAGATTTGAAAATTGAAAATTCTAAATTGAAAATTGGAAATTTCCCCATCTTCTCACTTCAGGGCAAAAAAAAAGCCCATGACTCTTCATGGGCTGGAAAAAACGAATCTTACAATTCTTTAACCAAAACTTACACATTATAACTTTTTGCAATTACTGTGCCAAAAGCTTTAAGAAAAATCTTAATATGAAAAATTTATTATGATTTTTTCACAAATGTAAAAAACTGGCATTTAGGTATTTGACCCGTTTGTCAAAAAAAGATTGCTAAATTATGAAACATTTTGATATATTTTAAAAATATAATGCGTTGAAATATATTGATAATCAATTAATTAGGTGCTCCTTGGATTAAAACAGCTATTCTTACTTAATCTTTGGAATTGATAACAGATTAGGAAAATATGGAATGAAATATGTTAAAGAAAAAGTAAGGCTTATTTTTTTGTTTTGGTTAGCATAGCAAATTGAATAAAAAGATATGGTTTTAATTTTAGGCTTTAGAGAGAAGAATTAAAGATTGCATGCAGTCATTAGGCTTATTCATTTTGTTTAAGGAATAGTCTTTAACCCAACGCAACTATAATTCTTATGAATTCCCCTCGTAAAATTTACTTTTTTAGTTTCTTTTTTTGCTTTTGTTTTTTCCAACTATTTGGAGAAGGAACAAAACAATTATCTCCAACCAATACAGATAGGGTACTGCTCCATTTTAATGAGGCTAATTATAATAATTTCGGAAGATATAATGGTGAGGACAACCAACGATTATATGTTCATATAGCCGACCCTTCAACAGAACAAGTTTTTTTAGGATTTAGTCAAGCAGTATCTAGTGGTCATTACCCATGTAATGATGCTGAAGGCATTACTACTTATTTTAGAATAAAAGACCCCACAGGTAGAGTTGTCTTTCCCGTAATTGATAATAATAATGGTCAAGTATTAAATAGCCTTACTGCTAATATTAATTCTTATGAAGCTGCTGTAAATGGGCCGCAAGCAATTGCTGGGGCCGGTGGGTATAGTCCTTTTGTGTTTGACCCGAGTGGTTTACCAGCAGGAGATTATTATGTTGAATTTAGTAAATTAAGTGATGTAGCATCTCTTAATGACCAAATGTCTATAGAATGGTTTGATATTACAGTTGCTTCAAAAGCTGCTTTACCTACAGCTATCGACGGTAGAGTGTTTTCTAAAAATTGGGCACTTTTTGCACCCTCTATATCTTGTGGTGGGGATGCAGATTATACTTGGTTTGACCA
This sequence comes from uncultured Saprospiraceae bacterium, assembly GCA_937974625.1. Lineage (GTDB taxonomy): Bacteria > Bacteroidota > Bacteroidia > Chitinophagales > Saprospiraceae > JAFMDF01. The sequence goes on along the minus strand of CALJVJ010000068.1, from coordinate 16,784 downwards.
AGCTTTTAATGGAAATTTTTATGTTTATACGGATGAAAATATTGTCACTTTAGTCGATTTTAATGGCGCTGGTTTCCAACCTGCTGCTTTTAATGTAGTTTTTAATGATGCGGGAACTACGCAAACAAACGATGTAATCGAAGATAGAAAATCTATAAATGATGCTCGGTCTTCTGCCGCTCAACACCGCATTTTTTTAAATGACCCTGATATTAACGTCTATCCGAGTGGTAATTTAGGATTATTTACCATAACCCCTAAATACCTAGTCTGTGATAATGGAACAGCTTGTGTAGAAGCAGTGATGACTGAACCTGGTCAGATTGATGTGCTAATTGATTTAGATACGGCATCTGGAGCGTTTGTCTATGATATTGGCTCAGCTGACGTGCTTATTGCTTTTAAAGTAGAACCTGCTCCTGGAGAATTACCACCTTATAGAAGATGTGTACCTTGGGATGGAATTGATGGATTAGGAAACAAAGTAGAAGATATTGAATCAGTTGAAAATGTTGCTTTATTGACCAGATATACTCAAGGTATTTATCACTTCCCAATTTATGACGCGGAGTATATGTTGACAGGTTTCGATGTGACCACTATTCGACCGATTCCCGATAATGGTAGCCCCAAAAAGATTTACTACGATGATTCTAAAATTCCAGATAGTTATGGTGTAGGTATTACTCAACCAAAACAGAATCCATTTAATGGCTGTGATGTACCTTGTCATCCTTGGACCAATAAGACATTTGGAGATAAAAATACGATTAATTCATGGTTTTTTGCTAGAGAGGAAGCGGTTGAAGAAGTGGAGTTAGGTGGATGTCCTATTCGTGCCTTTCCCGATTCTGTTACAATGATTGTTAATACGATGAAAGATATAGGCGTTTTGTCAAATGATTTTGGAACCGAAGAAATAGATACGACTAACTTAAGCGTGACTATAGCGCCAATTAATGGGACGGCTGCTTTTGATATATTAACCTTATTTGCAAAATACACACCCAGCCCTGGTTATATTGGACTAGATTCTTTTGAATATGAATTTTGTTATGGGATACCTCCCGTAAGAAATTTGTGTAATTCTGCTACTGTTTACATTACCGTTTTACCAATTCCCGAAAATTGTATGAATACAATCGATGATGATGGAGATGGTTTGGTAGATTGTGATGACCCTGATTGTTTACCTACTAACGCTGTAATCCAACGAAAACAAGAGGGACTTTGGTGGATGATGTTGCTAATTGGATTTTTCTTTTTTAAGTACTTAGATAAATTTAATTTCTCACTACGACACTACGACACTACAGCTTAAAGTATTGATTGCTAATTCGTTTTGTCTTTGAAATTCCGATAGCTTAGAATGTTTAATTATCAATTAGTAAAAAGACAATCTCTGGGTATAATATAACTGCTACCAGAAAAACTATTTGAATTAAAACAAAAGGAATAATCCCTTTATACAAATGTTGAGTGGTAACCCCTTCAGGAGCAACCCCTTTTAAATAGAATAAAGAAAAACCAAAAGGCGGAGATAAGAAGGATGTCTGCAAGTTCAGTGCTAATAAAATGCCTATCCAGACCAAATTCATTTCATAATTTACAAAAATAGGTGCAACTACAGGCACAATAATAAATATGATTTCAATAAAGTCTATAAAGAATCCCGCTATAAAAACAATGACCATTACCAAAAATAAGAAAGCCATTGGCGAAAGATTCGCTCCTTCGATGAGGTCTATTAAATAATCGTCTCCACCCATTCCTCTAAATACTAACGCAAAGGTGGTCGCCCCAATTAAGATAATAAAAACCATCGTGGTCAGGTGGGTCGTTTCTTGCATGACCTCTTTTAATACCGACCAACTAAACCTTCCTTGAATAAGGGTTAATAAGGTCGCTCCTAATGCACCTATGGCAGAGGCTTCCGTAGGGGAAGCGATTCCTGCTAAAATAGACCCTAAGACCGCTATGATTAAGATTAGGGGTAGAAAAAATGCTTTTATAACCCGCATAACAAAACCTTTTCCTCTGAATTCTTTGATTTCTTTAGCGGGCATACTTGGCGCTTGTTCTGGATATAATAAAGAGTAAATAATAATGTAAATAATATAACAAGCAACTAATAAGACACCGGGAATCAAAGCAGCAGCAAATAAATCCCCCACTGATACATTTAAAACACTTCCTAATAAGACCAACACCACTGAAGGGGGTATGATTTGTCCTAAAGTACCAGAAGCGGCAATGGTTCCTGTGGCTAATTCCGTACTATAGCCTCGCTTTAGCATCGTTGGTAAACTTATCAAACCCATCGTGATTACCGTAGCCCCTACAATACCCGTGGATGCCGCTAATAATGCGCCTACGATGACTACAGAAATAGCTAAACCACCTTTTACGGTACCAAAAAGCATTGCCATAGTTTCTAGCAAACTTTCGGCGAGTCCCGATTTTTCCAGCATAATTCCCATGAAAATAAATAGCGGAACCGCTAATAGGACTACATTGGTCATTGTGCCCATTATTCTGGAAGGTAAAAAATTGAAAAATTCTGGCCCTAAAAATATTAAACCAAAAAGAATTGATAAACCCCCTAAAGTGAAAGCTACTGGATAACCTGAAAGAATTAAAATAAAAATACTGATGAAAAGGACTATTGCTATTACTTCCATTATTTTTCTTTTTACTACTAATACCTGTTGGTTTATTAATTGGAGGCTGTTTGGACTTGAAGGACGCTCTTAGCTTCCTTCTTTTTTTAATAAAGTTGCTAAAGAGCTGATTAGTAAGGAAATAGCTTGTAATAATAATAAACCCATCCCTACTGTGATAGCAAATTTTATTAAGTAGCGAGCGGGTAAACCGTTGTCAGGAGAGGTTTCATTCATCATCCACGAACTGTGGGCATATTTATAAGAAGCGTAGATAATCAGGATGCACCATGGGATTAAGAAAATTAAAGTGCCTAAAAAATTAACTAAAGCTTTTTTCTTTTCTGAAAAATTGGCGTAAAATAAATCTACTCGAACATGTTTATCGTGTTTAAGGGCATAGCCTGCTCCTAATAAAAAAATTAGGGCAAATAGATGCCATTCTAATTCTGTTCGCCAAGCTTGGGAATTATTAAACAGATATCGCGCCGCTACATTATAACACACTAGGAGCATCAGCATACCTGTCAGCCAAGCAGTTGCCTGACCAATGCGCTCATTTATTTGACTTAAAAAATTACTTACTTTCTCCATGTTTTAAATCTATTATGACTCATTGATTGTAGGTTCGGGATTCAATTCTTTAGGAAGTACATATACTAGGAATATATTGCTTACTTTTTCATAAAATAAATCATAATAAGCATGATAATCTTCTTTGTGAATAGCTGCTGTTGTTTTACCTATGGATAAGTTGTATTCAAAAGGGTCTACGTGAATGTGTCGAACAAAACCTATCATTTTTCGACCATAAGCTTTGTAAAGTGCTTCTTTAGCTGCCCAATATATGTGTAAATGTGGAATTTTTGTGGCTTCGACTAAGCTTTCTTTTTCTACTGGGCGCATAAACTTATGCTCGATACGGATAATCTTACTGACTTCCCTTTGAATATCGATTCCAATAGTGTAAGGAGCAGCCATAATAGCTACAATATCCCAAGAATGACTAATGGAAATTTCAAAATTAGAATCTGTCAAATAAGGTTTCCCGTATTCATCTTTCAAACATGCTCCTCGAAGATTTCTACCTGACATCAGATGTAACAGCCAACGACTAGCCAACCACTCTAGCCGCAACCGTCCTTTAATCGCGGATAGCTGTTTGACTTCTGAAGGAAATAATTCTAAACGGTCCAAGAAGTAGTCTTCTGTTTCTTCAACCTGCCAAAGTCCTAATTCACCTCCTTTAGGTAAGTTTTTATGATAAATTAATGGCATTCGCTATTTTTACACCTAAATTGTGTTAGTTTGAACTAAATTACAAATGTATGAAGCTATCTCGAATTTTTCTTTGTTTATTGCTATTTGTTGCTTGTGCTACTCCTAAACTTATTGAGTCTACTAGCCCTATTTCTAAAATTGATAAGTATAAGGTTTTTTTCTCTGATGGAAAAAATAATTTGTTGCCCATCAAAAAAGGAGAAGAAACAACGGTTATTTATTTGGTTAGACATGCGGAAAAAGCGAAGGAGGGTGGGAGAGACCCTTTATTGACAAAAGAAGGAATGGAACGGGCGGAAAGACTAAAAGATATTTTATTCAATGCAAATATTGACGAAATCTATTCAACGGATTATAAACGGACACAATTGACTGCTGCTCCATTAGCTACTGCCATAGGAACTTCTATCCAGTCTTATAATCCAAGAGAGCTAAAAGCTTTTGCTGACCAATTAAAAGCAAAAAGTAAAGGCAAAAGAATATTGGTTTCAGGTCATTCTAATACAACCCCAACTTTGACCAATGCCCTATTAGGGGAAGAGAAATTTCCGATGTTGGATGAAACACAATACGACCATCTTTTTGTAGTAACTATTGCTCAAGATGGTAAATTGAAGGGCATGGATTTAAGGTATTAACCGATTGTTAGTATCTTAGAAATACAAAAAGCGTCATCAGTTTTTAATGCTAATGACGCTTTTTGTATTATACAATTTATTGTAATGTTATTTTAACATAAACATGCCATCTTCAAATTCATAACTCAAACTATCCATTCGTTTACATAAATCAACCAACTCTTTGCCTAGAATTCTTGCTCTCCACCCATCTCCTAACCAGTCTGGTTCGAACTTAAACTTAATCATGGCTGATTTTGGAAATACTAGATTTTGAGAAATTCCTTCAGTCATGCATTTGCGCTTAACTAATGCATATAAAATGCTATTCGTGATATCTTCTGCAGGAGTCACTTCATGCTTTCTTGGAATGCGATCCAATACTTTTTCTTCTAATTCTGCTACAGGTGCATCGTATAAATCTTTAATGATTGCCCCATATCTGTTATAGAAGTTTTTAGGCAGTAGCCGATTGTTTTTTAAAGCAGCTTCGCCCTGTTTGATGTTTTTTACGATTAAGTTGATATATTTTGAGCTAAGGATCATTTCTTTTGAATAGTCCTTCTTTTTAGCTTCATCAATTCTCCATTTGTACAAGCGGAGCATAAATATTTGCTCTCTTTTTGATAAATGAAGCATCATATTATTATTCAATGCTTCTGCGTATACATCCGTCTTGTAATTTTTGGAGGTTTCCATTTTCGCAAACTCTTCTTCACACCAATCTAACCGTTTTCTTCTAACTAATTTACCATGTAACTTATCATACAACTCTTTGAGAAATATAACATCGTTTAAGGCATATTGAATATGTTTTTCTGATAATGGACGTTGGTCCCAAACGGCAACAGCAAATCCTTTTTTCAATCGGATATTCAACTCCTTATCCATGATTTTTCGGAAAGCAGTCGGATAGTTATAGCCTAAAAATCCTGCTGCAATTTGGGTGTCAAATACATTGACTGGCAGGATATTAAATTGCTGATATAGTAAGCGATAGTCATTCTCTCCAGCATGTGTAATTTTTAAAATTGCTGGATTTTCAATTAAATCAAGAAATGGTTTTAAATCTTTTATTTTGATTGGGTCCACTAAAAAACAGCCAATAGGACTATTGATTTGTATCAAACAAAGTAAAGTGAAAAATCGCTTCTCCCCAATAAATTCTGTGTCAAACCCAATCCAAGGTTGGTCGCTTAAGCGATTGCAAATTTCTTCTAATTGGCTTGCCTCTTTAATGAATAGGTAATCTTCTTCTATACTTACTGCCATTCTCTAGTTTGTGTGCGTTGTTTATTGTAGAAGTCAGAGGTTTAGCGTCTTTTCCTATGGAACTGCTTGCTATTACTCTTTTTTGTGAATTGCCAAATTGATTAAGAGGTCTAAATTATTGAATAGACTTCTCACAATCCGTATGGACTCAAATCTGAAGCGATGCAATTTATTAAACTGCTACCGCCGCTTTGATATGGGGATGTGGGTTATAATTGAGCAACTGAAAATCCTCGAATTTGAAGCTAAAAATATCTTTGACCTCTGGATTGATTTTCATCGTTGGTAGTTGACGAGTTGTACGAGACAACTGCAATTTTGTTTGCTCAATATGGTTTAAATATAGGTGGGCATCACCAAATGTATGAATAAATTCTCCAACAGCCAAATTACATACTTGAGCCATCATCATGGTTAATAAGGCATAAGAGGCAATATTAAACGGTACGCCTAAAAAACAATCAGCTGACCGTTGATATAATTGACAGGATAATTTCCCATCCGCTACATAAAATTGGAAAAGTGCGTGACATGGACTTAAAGCCATAGCTGGTAAATCTCCTACATTCCATGCATTAACTATAATTCGTCGAGAATCAGGATTGTTTTTCAAGAGTTCTACTGCTTGTTGTATCTGGTCGGTTGCTTTTCCATCTGCACCTAACCAACTTCGCCATTGTTTCCCATATACAGGGCCTAAATCACCAGTCTCATCTGCCCACTCATTCCAGATTCTAACACCATTATCTTGTAAGTATTTTACATTGGTGTCTCCATCTAAAAACCATAATAATTCATGGACGATAGATTTTAAGTGCAATTTTTTGGTGGTCACCATCGGAAAACCTTCTGCTAAATCAAATCGCATTTGGTAGCCAAATACACTTATGGTCCCTGTTCCAGTACGGTCAGATTTTTCGGTTCCTTTATCTAAAATATGTTGTAGTAACTCGTGATATTGTTTCATGAAATGTGTAGTTTAAGTTGTATCTAAGCATACGACCTAGAACAAATCCCTAAAGTAAGACTTAAAAAATCCTGCCGCCTGTCTACTTTGCTGTTCTCTTCGCAAAATAGTCCTCTAGGACTTTTTTGCTTGTTCATCCTGTCTTTCTAAAACCAACTAGCTCCATACTGCTGGAACGGCCAAGGAATTCTTGATAAAATTAATAATAAACCAATTGCAAAAAAGATGAAGGTAGTTTTAAATTTTTGAGTTCCATCAATAGCTTTCTTTGCTTTACTATAGCCAATAGAAATTACGATAATTCCAAGTATCATCATCATGCCATGTTCCACCGTGAAAAAACGAGCAACTGGTTCTTTCATCACTGCACCACTTATCGTTCCAACTTTAGGACTAATGAAATAAAGTCCTAAGCCTAGTAAAAGTTGGATATGACTGAAGATAAAAGTGAATAATCCTGCTTTTCTATCACTTTCTGTATAATCAGCGCCATTTCTCCATTTGATAAAAGCGTTGATTACGGTATATAAAATTAACGCTAAAAATATCCAACGTAGCCCTGAGTGAGCATGTTTTAAACCTTCGTACATTTATTTATAATTTTTGAATGAAAGATTGTTTTTGTAAAAATAGGACAATATTGAAAAGGTAGGTAGGATTTGGGTAAAAGAATCTTGTTTTGATAAAATTGGTTAGTTTATTTTAGCGCCAATCCATACGGCTTTTGTAGGGAAACTACTCTTGCCATCCTAATAATTTACCTAAATTCTATTTTTTTAACCTAAAAACAAGAGTCAGCTGAACTCTTACATTTTTTTCCTTTCAATATTCCGAAAAATACTATACTTTTGCCCTCGTTAAAAGCCCACCGTCTCCTCGATGAGATTAAATGGGTATGGTTAAACCAAATAAACTTTAACAGTAATGGCTGTAAAAATTAGATTGCAGAGAAAGGGTCGCAAAAAAAGACCTTTTTATCACATCGTGGTAGCCGATGCTAGAGCTCCAAGAGATGGTCGTTTTATTGAAAAATTGGGTACTTATAATCCAATGACTTCTCCAGCGACTATTGATTTAGACAGAGATGCTGCTTTTGAATGGTTGATGAAAGGCGCACAGCCTACGGATACTGCCAGAGCGATTCTTCGTTTCAAAGGGGTGCTATACAAAAAACACCTTAATCGTGGAATTCAAAAAGGCGCTTTAACTCAAGAACAAGCAGATGCTAAGTATCAAGCTTGGATTGATGAAAAAGATGCTAAGATTGCTTCACGGGTTGCTAAAGGTGCAGAAGATAAAATCGCACGTTTGGCCGCACTTTCTGGTACACCACCACCACCTCCTGCACCTCCTGCACCTCCAGCTCCCGAGCCGGAACCAGTTGTAGAAGAAGCTGCACCAGCAGTAGAAGCTGTAGCTGAAGAAACTGCAGAAGTTGTAGTAGAAGAAGCTGCACCAGCAGTAGAAGCTACAGAAGAAGTGGTTGTTGAGAAAGTAGTAGAAAATGTTGGGGACGAAGACCCTGAATTAGCAGCTCTAAATGAAAAAGCAGCGGATGACGCAGCAGAATAATTAAAGCTTCTAAAAATAAAAAGGCTTGAAACGTTTGTTTCAAGCCTTTTTTTGTTGGTGTTTTGAAGATGAAATTATCTATTTACTATTAATTTCTTAGTTATTGGTGCTTGCCCTTCTGCTTGTATTTGAACCAAATAAAGTCCGTCTTCTACATCTTGCAGGTTCACCCTAAGAACAGCTTCCTGTGTTATATCAATTTTACCTTCTTTTATGATTGACGCTAATTGATTATAAATTCGGAATTTTACTTGCGCTCCTTTTACTTTAGAAAGATTTAATATTACTTCATTCGTAGCAGGATTAGGATACACAGAAAATCCTATTGGTTCAGCCGCCGTGTTTGCTATACGAGAAGTGGTGTTTGGAACACCAGTTGGACTACCTGTGGTAGTTAAGCTGCTGCCTATGGTTATGGCCTCTATTCTTTCACATATAGCTCCCCAGTTTTCATCAAAGAAATCGATATTTACTTGATAATTTCCTGCGATTAAATCAATGGTACGGATGCTACTGCCACAATTGCCTACACATTCGTAGACGATATCAAAATTTTCACTAAACACTTTGACTATTGTATTGGGGGCATCCAAATTATTGACATTAATCTGACCGTTTTGGACCGCAATGTCTACTTCATTACAAACTTGATTACTATTATCATTTCCACTATTATCTGAACCCGCTTGGCTATTTTGGGTAATTTCAATTAGGGTCCTTTGTTGGCAAACTAAAACCCAACCATTGTCGTACAGTTGTACCTCGATTAGATAGGTGCCCAACTCATTGATTGAGGCGTTGATATCTGAAGTACAATCCGTAAAACAATTATAAACCTGATTATAATTCTCATCAAAAATATTTACTATTTTATTGGCGGTGGTAAAGTTAGATAAGCTAATACTTGATTGAGTACTATTAATCTGTACATTATCACATGGATTATCGCTTTCATTACCGTTGTTATTTCCTCCACCATTACTTGTACCAGAAACACTAATCGGTTCTTGAACTTCACAAATGAAAACCCAATCAGCAGTATATAATTGTACATCTACAAAATAATTACCTGTTGGTGGCATATTGAAACTAGTAGGTGTTCCGCAATCATCTGAACATTCACTTACTATATTATAACTTTCATTGAATAATTTGACAATTTTATTGGGTGAATTTATATTGCTAACATTGATAGCGCCATTTTCCATACTTATTGCTACTTCAGAACAAAGGCTAGTATTGCCGTTATCATTTCCTCCATTATTAGTGGGGGTATCAGTTAGCTCTACGGTTTTTCTGGTCTCGCAAATAAAACTCCAATCACTTGTATATAATTGTACGTCAGCATAATAGGTGCCTTGGGTTTCATAAGAAAAATTCACCTCTGTTCCACAATTTTCTACACACTCTAGGACAATGTTATAATTTTCATCAAAGATTTTGACAATTTTGTTAGGCGCATTTAAATTAGCAAAATTGAAGGTTAATGGCCCAGTTGTAATGATAATGTCGCCACAAATGGACTCGTCTATATTATCTCCATTACTGCCATCACCTCCATCATTATCACCTCCATTATCACCTCCATTGGTATCCCCTTCTACTTTTATAATTTGTTGACCTGTCGCTTCATTTCCACAATCATCGGTAGCCGTCCAAGTTCGAGTTAAGGTATAGTTTCTAGCATCTATACTTTCTGTAATGGTTTCACTTAAAACCAGCATCACATCTGTATCACAATTATCGGTAGCTATGGGTTGAGCAGGAGAAGGAACCGCCTCATAATTGACCGTCTCGTCGTTTGGAATATTACCGATAATAGGAGGCGTAGTTTCACAATCACTTGCGGTACAAGGATTATTATTATCTCCATCACCACCACCGTTATTGCCGCCTGTATCCTCCCCGTCTTCCACTCTAATAACCTGTTCGGCAGTAGAAATATTTCCACAGTCATCTATAGCTGTCCAAGTTCGAGTAAGCACATAATCATTGCTGTTGGCATCTTCCATTCTATTTTCTTCAAAAGTAAGATTGACATCTGAATCGCAATTATCGGTAGCGGTTAGATTAGCTACGGCTGGTACTGCGCCAGCATTGACCGTCATATCTGCTGGTAGGTTATTGATAGTTGGAGGCACTTGTTCACAATCTGGTGCGGTACAAGGGTCTTCATTTTCACCATTATCTTCTCCTCCATTATTGCCTCCATTTCCAATGATTATTACTTTTTCGTCTGAACAAATTAGTCGCCAATCGGCTGTATAAAATTGAATATCCACGGTGTAAGTATCTTCCGCTAAAGCACGAGTTGTTTGTATATCCCCGCAATTTCTAAAACAGTTGTAAACAATTCTATTATCTGAAGCAAAGACTTTTACTATTTCATTTGGAGCTAGTAACTCACTTATTACAATTTTATCCCCTTCTTGCTTGACTTCTGCGGAAGAACAAGCCAATGATAAAATTGGGTCCAGTACCATCACTGTTTGAGTAGCAGTCCCCATATTTCCACAATCATCAGTTGTTGTCCAGGTTCGAATCAATTGATATCCATTGTCATTATTATTCTCGATTCTTTCTTCAGAAAATTCGGCTGTTAAATTGCTAGCGCAATTATCGATAATCGTTGGTTGAATTACAGGTAAGTTGTCATTGGCGCCGATAGACGTATCTCTTGGTACATTTTCGAAAGCAGGAGGGACATTATCCACAACTTTTAAAAAGGCAGTTTTGACGGTGGTGTTCCCACATTGGTCGGTTAAGGTGTAATTAACCGCGAACCCCGTTTCGTCGTTACAATCAAAGTTAAGTGTACCAATATTAAAATTACTTGCATTAAAATCACTTGATACAATGACGTCTCCACAATTATCAAATAAGCATGTTTCTAATAAAGCTAGATTCTCTGCATGCCATCCTTCTACTCTTGAAGCCGCTGTTTCATCTCCTTCACAACTTACGCCAAAGTCGATAGGATTACAAAATGATTCTGGAGGAGTCGTATCTCTAAGGGTGAAGCTTACTGTTTTGAATTTAGTATTTCCACAATTATCTTTGATTAAATAATTGACCTCAAAACTACCCGTAATCCCACAAGTGCCCGCTATTCGACCATAGTCAAAGTCACTAATAATCTCTACTGGACCGCATTCTGTTTGCGTACAATTTCTCAATTGGTTGGTATTACTTAAGTCCCAAGACTCCGCAGCAAATCGACTTCCATCTAAACCATTACATTCATGAACTATATCTTCAATATCACAAAATACTAATAAGGGGTCTTTGCCTACTCGGATAGATTGTTCACAGGTACTTTCATTGCCACAAGCATCGGTAACCGTCCAGGTTCTACGAACAATTTCGGGTAAATTATCACAAAAACCTTCTCCTTCATTTCGGTCTGTATAGCTAATTGTCAAATCTTCTCCTTCCGAACAATCAATCACCTCAGGAAAGGCTAAATCAGGATTTTCTGCAGGATTTAAACTAGCATCACATTCTATGACAACATCTGCTATACAGTTGATTTCTGGTGGTGTAGTATCTTCGATAGTTATCCTTTGTAGCAGTGTTTGGAATCCTCCACAATTATCGCTTACTGTCCAAAATCTTAGTAAAATACCCGTACCTCCACAGTCTGTTAATTGGTCAACATTGTCAGAGAAGGATATATCCGTAAGACCACTGGAACAGGAAGTGCTTACATCCGGATACCCAACAAGGACATTATCAGGAGATGGGGTTATATCCATGCCACATTCCACCGTCAGATTTTCTGGATAATCAATTGTAATTTGAGCTTGTAGATAAGTGCTTAGTAATAAGCATAGGAAGAGTGTAGTTTGTTTGATTGTTCTAGATTGCATTTTTTTGTTTTTATCTTGTACAAAGGTGTCTTGTTGCGAAGGGTGGGGGTGTTGTACACCAAATGCCACAGCACAAACTCACAAGCAAAACCTTGAAATATATAGGGGGGACTTAAATTTTAGTAGTGGGACAAAAATGAATATACATTCGACTTAAGTCGAAATAATTGTCGAAGTCTCTTAAAGTGAACCGTTTTGTTCGTCAATTATTCCGACAGAATGTAAATTTATTTTTTCATCGTCCCTTAATTTCTAGTATCGAAAATAAAGATTACTCAACTCGGAAGGGGGAATTTCGAATATATAGTAATAAATGAAAATGAAATTAGTCAGTAATTTGAAAGCTGACTAAGATTTATTTTTGTCTGTAAGGTGGTGAAAACTGCTTTGGTAAGTTGGTTTGTTGGTATAAAAATACGGAATTCTGAAAAGGAATCAAAATATAGGCAAAAATTAGTATATTTTTGTTGGGAATGTAATAGTATTTAGCCTAATAACTTCTTATGCTGATTAACTGTTGAATGACTATTATTTATTAACCTCCTATCCTTCCTTCGTCTGCGAAACTATAGTAGCTTTTTTCTCCAATTATTAAATGGTCTAATATTTTTATACTCAATAGTTTACCTGCTTCGACTAGTTTTTTAGTCAATTCTAAATCTTGATGGGAAGGATGGATGTTTCCGGAAGGATGATTATGAGCTAATACTAAATAAACGGCTTGCCCTTCTATGGCTTTTTTGAAAAGCACTTTTGCATCAACAACTGTTCCTGTGGTACCACCTAAACTTACTTGTTTTCTGTCGATTACTTTATTGGCGCGATTAAGTAAAAGTATCCAAAATTCTTCGTGTGGCAAATCCATGAGCAATGGTGCAATAACATTGTAAGAATCTCGACTACAGGTAATTTTTGGACGGTCTTTGATGTTGGTGAGTTGTCTACGACGACCTAGTTCTAATGCGGCGGCTATGGTAATGGCTTTGGCTGCTCCAATGCCCTTGAATTTCATGAAATCACTAATAGAACGTTTGCCTAGCTCGTTTAAATCATTACTAGTCGAACGCAGAATGTCTTGAGCAAGTCCTACCGCAGTTTGGTCTCTAGAACCGGAACCTAGTAAAATGCCTAATAACTCTGCGTCCGTTAGATTGTGCTTCCCTTTTTGCAATAATTTTTCTCTAGGGCGGTCTTCCTCTGCCCATGCTGTAATAGCCACGTTTTTAATGAGGTAGTTTTCCATAGAAATAGTGTATAGTATGAGCGGTATAAAATAAATGCCGTGAATGATAGCCTCTAGCTATAACCAGCATTTAGGGAGCAGGAAAAACTTGATTTGCTCTATTCCTACTCCCTTAATAACTATATTTTTTGGGGCAACTTCTCCATTTGGTATTGTGGTACAAATATGAAAGTGGACGGATAAAATACCCGTCCACATTTTTCTATTTTTAATTCAAATGTGGGGTGAAAGAATAAACCATTTTATTCTTTATTAATACTAAAAAGATTTGGTCATGTATGTATAAAAACAGGAAATGTTGATTTTGTATTAATGGACAACTTGTTTTATGGATAGATTCCTTTGTTGTTTTGAAAACTGTTCCGCTTGAAGCACTTCCCTTAGCCTTTTTTGTAAATCTCCTTACGTTTTGCTAGTGCTTCAAGCGTATTGCCAGTATCATTTTGTCCTTTCAAAGTTACAATCTAAACATTGGTGGATAATATTTTTCTTTGTTATCGTTTAGAAAATTATTATCCTTTTCTGTAAAATTGTTAGCGAAAATTTTCATGGTGTCCAGTCATAAAAACTTACACTTATATAGATGCAACAACTTAGGAGATTCCACACTTTTTGCTATTTTTTTACAAATAAATTTTATATTTTAATTTTTAAATATGTAATAATTTGATTAACAATAAAGTATTTAATAAATGCGTCAGATAAAAAATTGAAAGGGTGATTAACTATAAATAGCTACCCGACTTATAAATAGGAAGTATTCTATTAATCTTATAACATGGATTTTTTATAACACGGATTTAAGTTAATTAAAGAATTGCCTGTGCGGATTAAAATAAGCGTTGATACTAAAATACAAAAGCCTGATGATTAGTCAAATCATCAGGCTTTTGAAAGAATAGTTTAGGTGTAAACTATTCCTCTAATTGAAAAGTATAAGATACTCGTTCTACTATTTGATAACCCGTTTCAGGGTCTTCATTTGCCAAAATAATATCAATATCCATCTTCTCACTCTTCTCCATGGTTGAACTATCAAAAACTACTTCTATCGCGCCTTTTTCACCAGGCTGAACGGGTGTTTTTGGATATTTCATTGTTGTACAATCACATGCACTTACAAATTCGATGACTAATGCTTCATCTCCTTCATTGGTGAATTCATAGACATGTTCTCTGGTGTCTCCTTTTTTGACAGGTCCAAAATCAATTTCAGAATATTTGAATACCATTTTTGGCCCTTTCATGGGTAAAGTATCCGAAGCTGGATTGGCATTTCTCCTTTTCGATTTTTTCTTTTTTGTCTTTGTCTTAGGATTAGTAATTACTTTTGGCTTTGGTGCTGCCTCTTTCAATCGCTTCTCCAACTTTTTAATTTTAATATTTGTTGGACCTGCAATGATTTTAAATTCTGTTCTTCTGTTTGCTTGGTGGGCAACTTCTCTTTTTGCTTTTGGAGATAATTTACTTACTAAATTAAAGTCTAATACCCAACCATCTTGTAACTCAGGATATTCTTCGATTATTTTTGCATCTACCGTTGCGGGAGATTTCTCACCGTAGCCAACTGCTTTAATCCTTACTTCTTCAATCCCTTTTTCTACCAACCATTTTTTAGCAGAGTTTGCTCTCCTCTGAGATAGATTTTCGTTATAATCATTATTTCCTCGATAATCTGTATGAGAAGATAATTCAATAACCATATCTGGATAGCGTTGCATTAAATCTAATAATACACTTAAATCCTTTTCTGCATCTATCAAAATTTTATCATCATCAAAGTCGTAAAAGATATTTGACAAACGGATTGGTTGATTGATTTCTACTTCTATATCCTCATATTCTGGTTCGACTGGTGCTTCTGGCTCCGGGTCTGGTTGCTTTACAGGTTCTACTTTTTCTAAAACAAACCGCTCTGTATAGGTTTTATTTTCTTTTAAGTCTAAGGTAGTGACCAGTACCGTATCTTTAGTATAGCCCTTCTTACTAGCAACTAACATAAAGGTCTTATCTAAACCTAAAGAAAAATCAAAGTTATTCGCCTTTTTATTCGTCTTTTCTTTTGGGTTGATGGCAGTGCTCCCGTCCATTTCTAATAATGCTATAGATGCTCCTTTTAATGCTTTTTTACCATCAAAAACTTGGGCTACGACATTGGCAGTGATTGGTGGAATTTCAATAGTGAAAACATCAAAACAAGAAGTTTTACTCGCAAACCCTCTGCCTGAACGATTAGAAGTTAAAAAACCATAAACGCCTTCGTTATCTAAGAAAAATGATTTTTCGTCTAATGGTGTATTATATCCAACACCCATATTTTCAGGCTTACTCCAAGTTGTTCCATCCCAAACAGTAGTATATATATCATAACCACCATATCCCGCTGAACCGTTAGAACTAAAATATAAGGTACCATTTCTGTAAAATGGTGTTACTTCATCTCCCGGTGTATTGATAGATGCTAAACTAACAGGGGAGCCATAAACACCTTCCCCTTTTTTAGTCGCATAGTAAATATCTTTTCCGCCTTCTCCTCCATCCATGTCAGAAGAGAAAAATAATACTTCTTTTCCAAATAAATCACCAACACAAGGGTGGTATGCTCTAAAATCTAAATCATCAAATCCAATAGTGACTTCATTTGGACCGGCCCATTCGCCGCCTTTCTTTTTACTGTAATAAATATTACTTATCTCTGTTTTATTTCCTCTTAATAGACTTCTAGTGAAAAATAAGGTTTCCCCATCTGGAGAAATGTGCGGGTGAGTTGTTTGAAAATCTTCTCGATTGATTTTTGCATCTAATGGCTCTCCTTTTCCCCAACTATCTTTATTTTTAGTAGACTTATATATTTGTGCATAGGCCATCGGCGTTTCTCCGTCCGTAGAAATGATTTCTTTTACGTCTCCAAAACCAGAATAATACAACTCTCCATTGTGTAAAAATGGACCATATTCTGCTTCTCTAGTATTTATCTTCTTAACACTCTCAATCTTTAGTCCATGAACTTCTTCTCCATCATCCAAACTTACGCCTTCTTGCATCGCTAATTGGGCACCTTCTATTTCTGTTTGCGCCAAGATTCTTTTGATTTCATCTGTACCTTCTTCTAAGTATAATTCGAACTGAGTTATCGCTTTTTCGTATTTTTCATTCGCCTTTAGGGCTTGACCGAATTCAAAGCGGTCTTCTTTTTGTTCAGCGGTTAAAGGCTTTTTAGGCTTTTTGACTTTGACATTTACTTTGCCTTTTTCTGCAGCTTTAGCCATTCTTTCTGCATCTTTTTCCTTTTTAGCTTTAGCT
>CALJVJ010000067.1 GCA_937974625.1 uncultured Saprospiraceae bacterium | reverse complement strand
ATTAATATCTTCTCCTTCCTTTAAAAAAGTAGGTCCTATTAATGAATTATCAACCAATTCATAATAAAATTTTGAACACGACATATCGGAAGCTCCAAAACTTCCTCGACTGTGCGCATCCTTATAGCTTACATTAAATTTTAATAACTTTCCTTCATTATCAAAAACTGAATTATCAAAATTAAATTCTATCTTGTTATCTGCTAATTTCTTAGCCCAAATCAACAAATCCTTTCTTTCTGTCGATTCATTCAGGTGAAAAATATTGCCCATTTCTGCTGCTGCTTTATCTCTACATGGGTATAAAAAAATAGGTTGGGACAAATGAGAATCATCCAAAACAAATTTTACGTTAGTACAAGCTAAATCTCTAGCAAAAAAATCACCCGTATTTCCGTTAAAGCTATAACTTCCCCGCACCTCTTGCAGTCGATTATTTTCATCAAAGACACAAGGGGAAAAATCTAATTCTATCCCATGTTCTTTTGTTAATTCGGTCCATTCTGCCAATGCTGCCCGTGTGGTTTTTTCATTGATAACAAAGGTGATTTTATCTTTTACAGGCACTTCTTCATTCAGAATTATTCCTCTGTTTAACCAAGCAAAACCGCCAAAAGACAGGAGCAACAACCCTACAATTAACATCCCTTTTTTCATTGAAATTTTCCGTTCCTCTTCCACCCCAAACATCCGCTTTATTCGCTTCGAAAATTGACTATCTTCTCCAATCGCAGTCAGAGACAATCGATTGCTTTGTGCCCCTACTTTTCGCCATTGCAAAGCGGTCAAAGTCTCGACGTAAGTCGTTCTATTATTGCTCACTGCTAAGACCAAATCATCACAACAATGTTCTCTAACGATGCGAATATCATTTGACAACCACCAAACTAAAGGATGGTAAAACAAAATGATTTCTATAATAGATTGGCCTAAATTCACCAGATAATCATAGCGCTTGATATGCGCTAATTCGTGTAAAATAATTGTTTCTATAGCCTTTGTATCAAAGCCTGTAATTAAACTAATCGGCAATAAAATAACGGGTTTAAAATGTCCAAAAGTTAAGGGTTCTTTTACATTGGAAGATAGAAAAACTTGGACTGTTTGGTCAATTCCTAATTGTGCGCAAAAGCTGTTTATTTTAGTTCGCCATGCTCGGCTGATTAATTCATTTTCTACATTTTGTAGCTTTTGAACCCCATTTAAATTTTGAAAAAATCGGATAGTAAAATACAATACACCTATTCCCCAAAAGGCGACTAAATACGGTAAAAGAGCTGTTAAATAATCTACAAAAGAAGCAGTTGCCATGACTTCCTCCGTAATGTTTAAAGGTACAGTCGGGTGATTTATAGCATCGTTGGTTATTGGGGATAAGGTAGTCGTTAGCAAGGTGGTTGCTGGTGCCGTCCATAAGTAATAAAAAGTGAAAATTGGCGCAGATATAGCCGCTAATAAAGCACCTACACCAGCAAAGTATTGTGTATTGGCACTTACTTTTGGAAAACTAATTTTTCCTATCCAATACAAAGCGGCAATCAAAGTAATTTGCCAAAGGGAGTGTAAAATGGTCCAGCCGATTAATTGTATCATTGTTTTATGGTTTGATGCTGAAAATTGCGTTGAATTGATAAAAACAGCGCCTAGGCTCCTTTCTCCCGCTGCTCTTTTAACCACTTTTCCAATTCCTCCAACTCTTCTTTCGTAGATGGTTTATTGCCTAAAGCATGCATCACCAATTCCGAAGTAGAGCCATTAAACACCGCATCAATAAATTTATTTAAAGAAGAAGTTTGTACCTCTGATTTATTGAGTATGGCAGAGTAATAATGGACTTTTCCTTCTTTATACCGACTTAACATGCCTTTCTCTGCTTCCATTCGTTGCATTTGCTTCAATACAGTGGTGTAGCCAACATCTTTGGTTTGGCAAATCTTTTCATGTATCGCTTTAACCGTCATCGGTTGGTCTGCCCACAAAATTTGTAAGATTTCTAATTCCGCTTCTGTTGGTTGAATTTTTATAGACATAGATAGTTTATAATTTAAAGTACGACAATAATCGTATTTAATTACAAACATACGACATGAGTCGTAATAAAGCAAACTTTTTAATTCTTTTATTGGGAATATTGAATAAAAGGTAAGTTGTTCAGGAGAAATTTATACTACAAAATTGACACAACGACCTAAAGGTCGCTGAACGGGACAGACTAAAGGTCTGTGCTACCGGTTAACTAGCTTCCTTTGCTTCTTCTTTTGCCTCACGCTTCTCCACTCGACCGACCACTCGAATACTAATTTCATATAAAATATATAGTGGTGTGGCTATCAAAAACTGGGTCACGACGTCTGGAGGGGTAATAATGGCCGCAAAAACTAGAAAAACAACAAAGGCGTGTTTCCGATAAGTCCGCATAAACTCTTGGTCAATTAGACCAATCCTTTTTAAGAAAATAGCGACAATTGGCAATTCAAATATCAACCCAGTAGGTAAGGTAAACATCGTCATATAATTTACATAGGAATCTAAGGTAGGCGCATTTACTGCCCCCACATTATACCCTGCAAGGAAAGTAATCGCAAATGGAGAGATAATAAAATAGCCAAATGCTACTCCTATAGCAAATAATGCCGAACAAACTAAAACGATTCCTCTAGCTGCTTTGCGTTCGTTAGCATAAAGCCCTGGCTTGATAAATCGCCAAATTTCCCAAAGAATGAAGGGAAAGGCAAAAATAATCCCTAGAATAATCGATACTTTTAAACTTACAATAAACTGCTCTCCTAATACTCTGGTCTCTAATTGAAATTCTGGTGGGGCAAAGCCTAGTAGTTGGTATATTGGAAAACCAGGCTCTTTAGGCGCTAAAATAATATTTTTAAAAACCCATTTATCAAATGTAAATACCGCAATCGCAATGACTAAAATAGAGCTAATGGCTCGAATCAAATGCCAACGCAATTCCTCTAAGTGCTCAATGAAGCTCATTTCCGCTTCTTCGGCCCCAATGCGAGGAACTTCATCCATTTTATCTACATCTATTTGATCTAAAGGCATATATATTAACGCTTAAATTTGTTTGAAGGATTTACTTTGGAAAAATCAAAGAGCGATATTTCTATCTTAGAAATTGAAAGTTCTCAAAGTAATGTCCGCTACAAAAGTATAAATTAATTGGACATAAAAAAGTCTTATTGCCTTCCTTTCTTTAAACATTTGACAAGCACCTTACTTCTGGTCACCAACAGGTAAAAATACCAGATGAAAGAATTTACAAGTAATTATTTTTTTCAAATATTTCAACACTCCTTACCGACTTGATTACCAAGTATTTAAATAATCATTAGACAAAATTCTCCATTTTCAATAATGATATCGCTTATATATTTTTTTGTTATTAAACTTTTCTTATTCTAAAAATTCCCCTAATTTGCGAGCGTTATCCAACTGACTGCCGGTGAAGCAAAAGAGGCTGGCACCTAAAGTATAACAAGAACCGTCCATACAGGCATTAAACCTTGTTCGGGTCCGATAATTATATAATGCTGTCCAATCTCAGAATGACTAGGGCGGGCTTTAGGCTGAGACATGTCCGGCTTTCGACCTCTTCGGAGGAAGACAAGAAGATTACTGAACCATTCTGGTTGGCTAATTCCTGATTTACGGGGACCAATAACATCCCTAATGCTTGTGTGGATATTTTTAAATTGATTAATGGGCGAAAAAATAATTTTTTCCTTCAGTTATTTAGTAGTGGGGCAAAAATAAAGCGTACAACTTTATTTTTCTTTTACCCCTTAATTGATTTTTCTTCCTTTCTCACCTCCATCCAATTACTGTACTAGGGTCATTGGACTTTCTCCTAAAAGAGACTACTTTTTGCTCATTCAGACTTTTATTCTTTAAAATCCGTATTTTTGCAGTCGATTTAGCAGAAGTGCTGGTTTAATACTTAATTAGCAGGCTATACGAATAACTATTTTTGGAAAATTTACGTAGCACTAAATAGTCTTGCATTCCGAGAATAATTAATTGAAACCGAGAACTTTTCTGAACAGAGCTTGAACACTCCTAGTAATATCGGCGGATTCCTTCGCTATTACATGGAGTACTTATTGAATAAGGGGATATTTCAGAAATTTTCAATAAAACTAAATACACTTGACATTTACAGAATTGGCGTTAAACGAGCAATTACTCGATGGATTGGATGCGATGGGCTTTGTAACCGCCACTCCTATTCAGGAAAAAGCTATTCCCGTTATCTTAGATGGGAAGGATTTAATAGCTTGTGCTCAAACGGGTACAGGAAAAACAGCTGCATTTTTATTACCTACACTTCATCATTTAACTGGTACAGAATCTGCGTCGATTGATACACTAATCCTAGTTCCTACTAGAGAATTAGCGGTCCAAATTGACCAACAATTGGAAGGTTTTGCCTATTTCACTGGAGTAACTTCCCTACCTATTTATGGTGGTCGAAGTGGTGAATCTTTTAATCAAGAAAAGAAAGCCTTAACCACTGGTGCTAATATTGTAGTCGCTACTCCCGGTAGATTGATTGCTCATCTGAACCTTGGTTATGTAAAAATCAGCAAACTCAAACACTTAATTTTAGACGAGGCAGACCGAATGCTCGATATGGGTTTTGTAAATGATTTATTAAAAATCGTTTCCTTTTTACCTAAAGACCGTCAGACTTTGATGTTTTCGGCAACGATGCCGCCTAAAATCAAAAAGTTTGCCGCTCGAATTTTGCGTAATCCACAAGAAATTAGTTTCGCTGTATCAAAACCAGCGGAAAAAATCATGCAAATTGCCTACTTAATTGAGGATGAGCTAAAACCCAAATTATTACAACATTTATTAGGGAATAGAAAAGAAAAGGATGAACGGATTATTATCTTTTCTAGTACCAAAGCTAATGTGGATAGAATTGCGAGAGCGCTTAGAGATACTGGATTGACCGTAGGGCAAATTCACTCCGATTTTGACCAAAACCAACGGGAAGAGACCCTTAGGAATTTTAAAAACGGGAATTTAAAAGTTTTAGTAGCCACCGATATCTTATCGAGAGGAATTGACGTGAAAGGCATTAACTTGGTTATCAATAATTCGGTTCCAGGTGATGCTGAAGATTACATCCACCGTATCGGCCGAACTGCCAGAGCAGATGCAGACGGTATCGCTATCACTTTAATCAATTACAAAGACCGTAGAAAGTTTAAAGATATTGAGAAATTAATGGAAAAAGAGGTCGTTAAAACTTCACTTCCAGAGCATTTGCAAAAACTAGCGGATAAGTTGCCAAGACCTACGAAAGGTGGCGGCGGTGGTGGTTACAGAGGAAGAGGTGGCAATAATCGCGGTGGTGGAAAATCAACTAATAAACCTTTCAGAAAGGGAGGTGGTAATAATAAAAATTGGTCTAAAAATAATAATAGAGGGTCTAAGCCGAAGGGTTAATATTTATCATCTGTGGCAGGCACCTCCGAAAAATCTGAAATCATACATCATAGTTCATAAATCATAAATCTATCTGGCTCAATAATTAGATGGATTTATGATGTATGATTTAAAATTTATGATTTATGATTTTGGGAAAAGCACAAACCCAATATTTATTCCCCTCCCTCATCGTACCTTCTCACGCCTAAATAGGCGACTACAAGCACTACCATTGGTGTTAATAATTTTGACAAAGACAATGGTTCTGCTCTCCAAATAATAAAACTAATACAAGACCACATCACATAAAGGGTCATGCAAAATAGCAGCACCGCAAGTATTTTTCTAATTATTGGTAACATTAAATCTAGCTTGATAACTTGGTTGTACCTTTCGGTATTCTAAAAAATATTTTACTAATTGGGACACATCGTATTCATCTAGAAATACTTTTCCATCATTCAGCACAATTCTCCCATAAGAAGCACGAAAGTCGATGTAGACCTTTCTAATCAACGGCTTGTTAACTTGTTGATTGACATCAAAAATGGCATCTCCATCTCGTATTTTACCCAAATCTCCAAATATCTTGACCAATAGTTGATAAACCGCTTCTTTTTTTTCAGATTGAAAACCAATATTGATACTTTTTCCTGGATAAGCAGCTATCGCATCATCTAGTTTGATAATATTGCTATAAAAATTTTGGTCAAATCGCCCGGCATCTCCTTTGATTTTGGCTATTTCTTGTTCCTTTTCTGTTATCGTCTTTTTTAATTGTTCGTTTTCAGCTGTTATTTTTTTCAGTTTCGGTATTTCTGCCAACTTTTCAACAATAAAATCTTCTTGTAATTCCACTTTTTCGGGCGGACTTAAACCTGCTTTGGAAATAATCGCTGATAAATCTGCGCTATTTTCCGTAAAATCAAATCCTTGAAAGAGTAAAAACACTGCACCGACTACTTCTAAAATTAAAGCTGTAAATAAGGTATTGAGGTATTTTTCTTTGATGGTTTTTATCACGCCTGTTATGCCTAATAAAGTAATTATAGCTGTAATGGCAAATATTCCAATAAATAACCAAAATAAGGTTTGTTTTTCCATATATTTAGGGCTTCTAAATTGTTTATTGAGGTATTTTTTATTTGCAAGAAAACCTTTTTCAGTAAAAAAGAAGATTATCGCTGAGTTTTTTCTTGAAAATAGATGAAATTTAGAGCGTTTAAAGCATTCCAAGTAAAATAAAAATCTGTATTATAAATTAATCATAATTACACACACAAAAAATTATGACTTACTTAATTTATAAAATAGAAATGCTTAAAAGCTATAAGTTCACAATTTACCGAATTCATCGTTCATAGTTCATCATTCATCGTTAATAATAACATTCATCGTTAATAATAAAATATGTCTAAGAAATTAAAAGTATTGGTCGTCGGATGCGGAAACATGGGCACCTCACACGCTCGTGCCTATCATCAATTGCCTGATTTTGAGATAGTTGGACTCGTCAGTAGAGGCCCTTCAAGTAGAGAAAAACTATCAAAAGAATTGGGTGGTTTACCAACTTTTGGAGATTTTGACACTGCTTTACAGCAAAGTAAACCTGATGTCGTTTCCATCAATACGTATCCAGAAACACATGCCGAATACGCTACTAAAAGTTTAAAAGCTGGAGCGCATGTCTTTTTGGAAAAACCATTGGCGAACACCGTGGAAGAAGCGCAATCTATTGTTGATTTAGCGACTAAAATGAATAAAAAATTAGTCATTGGCTATATTCTTCGAGTGCATCCTGCATGGGCTAAATTTACCGAAATAGCACGTACTTTAGGTAAGCCTTTAGTCATGCGTATGAACTTGAACCAGCAGAGTTGCGGCAGTGAGTGGGGCACCCATAAGGAACTAATGAAAACGATGTCTCCGATAGTCGATTGTGGCGTACATTATGTGGATATTATGTGCTTGATGACCAATGCCAATCCTATTAAGGTCAATGCCATTGGTGCTAGATTAACCGACGAAATCGCACCTAACATGTATAATTACGGGCAATTGCAAGTGACTTTTGATGATGGCTCCGTAGGTTGGTATGAAGCTGGGTGGGGACCAATGATGAGTGAAACTGCCTTTTTTGTCAAAGATGTGATTGGACCAAAAGGCTGTGTGAGTATTATCGATAAATTTCATGATTCTGCGGATGTTGAGGGGCATGTCAATACTGGTGGTTTAAAATTGCACCATGCACTAACAGATGAAAATGGACAATTTGTTAAACAAGATGAAATTTTGGATACTTCTAATGAACCTGACCACGATGGACTTTGTCTGTTGGAACAAGAGTATCTATTAAAGGCTATTAAAGAGGATGTGGATTTGAGTGACCATATGCGCGATGCGGTGAATAGTTTAAGGATTGTTTTGGCGGCAGACGAGGCTTTTAAGACGGGGAATACGGTTAATCTTTAATTATGGGGGGTGTTTTTGTTCTCACAACGACACTATGACACTACGTTTTATTTAGTAGGTGTTTTTGCCGCTCACAACGGCGCAACCACACTACTTTTTAGGACGTGCTTTTTTGACTCTCACAACGGCACTACGACACTACGTTTTATTTGGTAGGTGTTTATAGCTCTCACTACGACACAACGGCACTACGTTTTAAGATGTGCTTTTGTGTTTCTCATAACGGCACTATGTTTTATTTGGTAGGTGTTTTTGGTGCTCACAACGGCGCAACCACATTACGTAATACTTGGTATTTGATTTATGGTAAACTAGAAGTTAAATATTAAAAAGTTATAAATATTAGGAAAATTTATAATTTCATTTTGGTCATTATTTTTTGATTTATTAGGAATAGTGGGCTATCTTTAGCTGTCATAAATTTCAGAAAATCAAATGATTATGAAAAAACTATATCTTTATAAATCACCTGCTGAAATGAATGAAAATGAGTTGGCATAAGTTGTGGTTGAATTATGTTTTAGAATTCATAGAAAATGGGGGCCGGGTTTATTAGAAAGTGTTTATGAAGCATTGCTGGTCCATCACGTCCAAAAAAATGGCTTTTTTGTAGAAAAACAAAAAGGTATTCCTTTCATCGAAGATGACGTAAAGCTAGATGTTGGTTTCAGAGCAGATATAATCGTTGAAAGAAAACTATTATTAGAATTAAAATCAGTCTCACAAATAAATAATTCCTTTTTTAAAATTGTCCTAACCTATCTCAAAATTTTAGACATGAGACTAGGTTTGCTCATTAATTTCGGAGAAACTTACCTAAAAAATGGTATCAAAAGAATCATAAACGGCGAGTTAGAACCAAGCCACCAAAGTTATTATACCTAGAAAAACGTTGTGTCGTCGCCTCGTTTTGACAAACATTAAAAACAAAATACTACACCTATAAACCGTTGTGTCGTAGTGTCGTTGTGAGAAACAAAAAACAAAATACCACCTACAAAACGTTGTGCCGTCGCGCCATTGTGACAAACATTAAAAACAAAATACTACACCTATAAATCGTTGTGTCGTTGTGTCGTTGTGAGAAACAAAATAAACAAAATACTACACCTATAAACCGTTGTGTCGTCGCGTCATTGTGACAAACATTAATAAAATATACATCCCCTCAATACACCCCCACATGAAGTTCTCCAAAAGAAATACCGTATTTGTTTGCCGTTTAACAATTCTAAAAATAAAAAAATCAGCGAGAGTGCCTGTTTTTTCATAATATTGCAGTCAATTCTAAACCCCAATTTTCGCCTAAGCCTATTCG
>CALJVJ010000066.1 GCA_937974625.1 uncultured Saprospiraceae bacterium | reverse complement strand
TATTTTGGAATGACTTTTAAATGTATTTCCCGTTTTAGATAAAAAATTGGCAATCCTCAGAGGTAATGCCAAAAGAATAAAAGGCACGCTTCCTATTGGAAGTGTGCCTTTTTAATGATTTTCTCTTGTTTTCTTAGAGTAAGTACTTACGTCAAATTTTATCTATGTAGTTCTATAAAGCCTTCGAACATTCTTTCATCATTTGGCTCATTCAAACTTAACTGATAAAAATAGGTGCCATCAGGTAATTCTTGGTTATTTTTCCAAGTACCTGTCCAATTATTTTGATAATTGGTCGTTTGGTAGACTACATTCCCCCAACGATTATATATTTTCAATTCACTGTTGGGGAATTTATCAATATCAGAAATATAAAAGACATCATTTATTCCATCTCTATTAGGTGACATTGCTGTAAAAACCACAATATCAACACATTTTATATAGATGGAAACAGTAGCCGTATCACATCCATTGGAGTTACAAAGAGTATAGGAGAATTGATCATCTCTTTCACAAAATTCATCTCCAAAATAAGTAATCGAACCATCCAAATTAAGAATGGCTTCACCAAATAAGGGTTCTTCTATAATTTGTAGTCCATCTTCGTCTACCCCAAAAGGGATATCATTTTCTTTGACATTCAAGACAATAGGAACTCCTTTATCCGTGGTATCTACATCATCTACGGCAGTTGGTAATTCTAAAAATTCAATCACCTCTACATCAAAAAATGCCGTATCACAATTATTATCTTCATCACATAAAACTATACAAGCTTGTTCTCTACCTATCCCCTGCCCTGTGTATTCTATGCAGTAGGTAATTGGGTCTAAAAAGAAATCTACCTTATCTCCAGAATCATCTGGACATTCATTTTCAAAATAGGTGATTATGTTTGGAAATATAATGGAGTCAAAGCAATAAGTAATGGTTTCCCCTACAAAAATAGTATCTAGGACTTGGTCTGGCGGGTCATTCTGGATAGTTAGAGAAAACGCTAAAGTATCACAAAAACCTAAATCATCACATAGCTCCACACATATTTGCTCTTCTCCAAGGGTTTTTCCTGTATAGTTGACACATAAACTCTCTAGATTTAACTCCACATCAACCAATCCATTATTATCCTCTTGACAAACTTCTGTCATGGAAATAATGGTTCCTTCTATGGCTACACCCAAAGTATCTATACAGAAAGTATTGGTATTTTGAACTAAAATAGTGTCTTCAATTTCATCATAATGGACATCAATTTCAAATATCGTTGTATCACAAACCCCCAAATCATCACATAAAATCACACATAAGGTATCTTCTCCGACGCTCAATCCTTCTATTATCACACAGGAATCTTCAAATATTGTTGCTGTTATTTTAGCTGGTTCATAACAATCTAAAATAATGGTGTCCAACGTTCCTGCTAATTCCATCGTTGACATACAAATGGTATCCATCTGCCCAAGATTGTTTATAATTTGCATCGTGTCCGTTTCGACACAAGTAACGGCTACAGTGATTGTATCTGCACAAAAAGTTTTGGGGTCCTCGATAATTACTTCATGTACTCCTCGTAATAAATCTATGGAAACCCCTCTTTGCCAAATACGAGTTTCTAACTCTAAAAATGAGGTGATTGGCGTTCCTTGAACGGTGGCATCTATTTGTCCGTATATGCTACCCGAAGCACCGCCCACAATAAAAGTACTATCCTCAGAAAATTGCCAATTTCCTTCAGGGTCCCACGTATTCATAGTCAAAATTAAGCTTTCTAACGTCGTAAATTCTCCAGAGAATACTTCGTCATTTACTGGCCAAGAAGTCACTGTATACGGCCCTACACGACCTTTGCCGAAAAGGGTGGTCACGGCATAGGTGGCTATCGTATCTGTGCTACATGAATTAATAGCAAATAAATCTATATCTGCCCCATCCAATGAAACATTATAAGGGTTTCTATTATCAAAATCATAGTCTAAACAAATGGCGGCGGTAGCTGCACAATCGGTCAAATTATAAATTAAAGTATCCTTGCCTACCTTTAATGGACATGGCTCACATAAAGTAATTTCGATTTCTTCTAGGATAACTTGACATCCATTTAAATCTGTTACGGTCAAACTATAAACACCTGCAGGTAAATCTGTTCTATTGGCTTGGTCTCCAAAGCCTGTTACATCAGCCCAATCAAAAGAATATGGTGCTACTCCTCCATCAATCTCTATAGATATACTTCCACCATCTTCGCATTCAGGGATGATATCTGTAGTGACCATCAATACTTCTGGTGCACCTATCGAAAAACAAGCTTGTCCATAGGCACATCCTAAGGTATCAAGTATGGCTATACAGTAATCCCCTTGTGGTAATCGACCATTTAAAAAGCGGCTATGTCCATTTGAAATTAAAGTATCTAATGGTGTATCTGGTGCATTTGCTAAGTCAATACTGTAAAAGACTTCTCCGTCTGCTGCCAATGGGCAAGAAGCATTGATGGTTTCTTCAATGGAAATTGGTGTTAAAGCACTCGGTGCATCTATCAAAGTAAATACAACTGGCGTTTTACACCCCGTTCGATTATCTGTTACCAAGACGGAGTAAGTCCCACTACTTAAATTGTTTCGAGTACTAGTTCCACCCGTCCAATCAAAGGTATAATCACCACTTCCGCCATTTACATTCACAGTTACGGAACCATCTGAGTTCCCACATGTGGGTGGCGTATTGATGGCTACTTTGGCTTCTAATAAATTTACTTCATCTACGACCAGTGTAATCATGGTCTCACAATCAAACGTTTCATCTCTAACCCTGATTTGATAAAAGCCTGCTGCTAATGCTGTTCTTTCATTTCCAACAAAACCATCTGCCCAAGTATAAGTGTTGGTTGCTGGAATAATTAAAGCTTGTCCGTTGGCTACCCCACAATCTGCTGGGCTAGAAATAGGAACTAAATCACTAAAGTCTTTT
This sequence comes from uncultured Saprospiraceae bacterium, assembly GCA_937974625.1. Taxonomy (GTDB): domain Bacteria; phylum Bacteroidota; class Bacteroidia; order Chitinophagales; family Saprospiraceae; genus JAFMDF01. The sequence continues at coordinate 42,137 of CALJVJ010000066.1, read as the reverse complement.
TCAAAAATTTCTATTGGAATTTCCAATACACAAGCTGGGTTAGGTTTATAAACGATTAATACTCGATATTTTCCTTTTGGCATAGATGCCCTAATGTTTCCAGTTACAAATGGTTCTCCTACTTCTGGCATATAGAAAAAATCATAATCCCGTTCGTCTTCTTCTAATTCTATAAAAATAGAACCTGTATCATCATTACAATTTGTTGGGGTAGTCGATATTTCTGTGATAGTTGGTAGGTTACAAGCTTCACATTCAGGTACCATGATGCTTGCCATTTCTGAACACCCTCTATTATCTATTACCGTCACTTCATATACCCCAGTATCTAATGCTGTTCTATTGCTTGGATTATCTGTACCTGTTAAGTCTGCCCAATCTATTTGATAAGGGCCGACTCCTCCTATAATTTCTAGACTAATGCCTCCTGTATCTGCACATGCTGCAACAGTTTCGTACATCAACATCAGCGTTGGTGATGCACCAATTGTAAAGCAAGCTTCTCCTGTCAAACAATCATTTGCATCTCTTATTTCTACACAATAGGCGCCTTCAGATAACTGACCATTTTCAAAAGAATTTGCCCCATCTGTAATAATGGTATCCATCGGTAATTGGAAATCGCCATTTACATCTACTGTAAATTGAATCGCTCCATCCGAATTCCCTTGGCAACTAACTGGAATTGTATCTGCTATAATTATAGTGGCTACGCCTTGCGGAATGGCATCTAAATCAAAGCCAACTCTAGTCTGACAACCAAGTGTTGCATCAAAAACAGTTACACTATAAGTCCCCTCTCCTAAGGTATTATTAACATTGGTTTCACTATCCCAGGAATAGGTATAATTATCAGAACCACCTGTTACGTTAATCGTTACTTCCCCATTTGCTTCTTGACAAGTTGGTTGCTGATTAATAGATGCAGTTGCTGTCAACGAACTTGTTAAATCTATCTCTATTTCGATTACTCCTTTACAAGATTCGCTTCCATTCGGGTCTGCAAAAGTTACTTCATAAATACCTGGTGCTAATTCATTTCTACTTTCTCCTACAAAACCATCTGGCCAAGTATATTCGTACTGCGCAGGGCTTAATACTGCCGTACCTGTAGGTGGCATTGCACAATTAGAAGGAAAAACCGTGGCTTCCGCCAAGGCTGGAATTTCAGCAATGGTTATGCTAATATCATAGCTACAAGCTGGATTGTTTCGGTCACTAATATTGACTTGATAAGTTCCTCCTGGTAAATTGACTCTGCTATTCAGTGCACTTCCATTTACACCCAAATTAGGAGTCCAAGTATAATCGTAAAGAATAGTATTATCAATAAAATTAAATGTTACCGCTCCAGTTGATTGTCCACAATTTGCTGAGGTAATTAAAGTATCTGTTATTGGAATTTCACCAGTAGCTCCTGTTGGAATGGTAAATGGAAAAACCAAGTTACAATCTGGGTTATTGGTCGTGGTTAATGTAACTTCATAATCTCCGCTTGACAATCCTTCCCGAGTATTTGGGGTTGAACCAGCAGTCCCACTATTTTCGGCCCATCCATAGGTGAAGTCGGTAATGATTCCATCCATATTTAAGGTAATCGCTCCATTTGCTTGACCACAATTAGCGGAAGCAATATCTGTTGACACGATTGCTGCATCAGTTAATTCATTTTCGGGAACGGTAACTATTAAATTTGTAGAACAGAGTGTATCCCCTTGTAGCGCAACCAATACTTCATAATCTCCCCCTGGCAATGCCATCCTTACATTTTTGGTCGCACCTTCGACACCTAAATCTGGCGTAAAAATAAAGGTATAATCCGCTAGGTCTTCATTTAAACTAATCGCCACAACCCCATTTGATTGTCCACAATCTGATTCAGTTATATCCGCTGACATAATTAGGTCTGGATTGATTTCATTTGCAGGGACCGTTACCATTATGGTCGATGCACAAGTTGTATCCCCTTGAAATGCAACCAGAACTTCATAATCTCCCGAAGGTAGAGCCATTCGAATATTCTTGGTCGTGCCTTCGACTCCTAGATTTGGTTTATAAATAAAAGTATAATCGGTTAGTTCTTCCGTCAAATTAATGGAAACAACTCCATTAGATGCTCCACAATCTGTTGGAGTAATATTTGTTGATTCAATTAAGTCTGGATTGACTTCATTTTCAGGTACCGTTACCATTATGGAAGAAACGCAATTTGTATCTCCTTTGAAGGCTAAGATTACTTCATAATCCCCTCCTGGCAAAGCCATTCTTGAATTCTTAGTAGCGCCTTCTATTCCTAAATCTGGTTTATAAATAAAGGTATAATCCCCAATATTTTGGTCTGCTTCTATTGATATTACGCCATTAGCTATTCCACAATCGGCCGCTATAACCGTTGGTAGAAGATTCGTAGCAGGAACACAATCACAAGAATCCATCTCAATAGTTAAAGGTAACTCACATCCTGCTGCATCTGTAATCGTCAATAAATAATTACCACCTGTTAGATTAATTCTATCTTTTTCATTCTGTACTCCTGTAACATCTGCCCAATTAAAAATATAGGGAATATCATCTCCGTTTACCGCAATTCCAATAGCTTGTAAGGAATCACAATCTCCCGTTTTAGATATGCTTACCGTTAATGCTTCTGACTCTTTTATAGTAAATTCACTATTTCCTGCTATACATCCGTTGCCATCTTTTATAAAAAGTTGATAATCGCCTGCTGGTAAATTTCCATTTTGGTACATCCCTATACCATCTGTAATGATAGTATCGGCAGGGAATCTAAATCCATTTTCATAGTCAACCTCAAAATCAACTCGTCCGTCTGCTGCTCCTATACAGCTCACATCTACCGTATCCAAAATGGTAATTGCTCCATTATGAATTTCATTATTTAAAATGAAAAAATAAGGTGTAGTACATCCCGTAATATCATCAGTTACGGTAATCTGATAGGAACCTCCTGCCAATCCTGTTTGAGATATATTTCCGTCAGGAAAAGAGGTACTGTATTGTCCACTTCCTCCTTCAATATCTAAAGAGATTACTCCATTGTTATTTAAACAATTCGCTCTTAAAAATACGGTATTACTTACCTTTAAGGGACTTATAACTTTTATAACTACGGTTACTAAACTTGGGCATGATGGTAAAGCAGGGTCGGTTACTGTGACTATATACCTTCCTTCCGACAAACCTTCTCTACTGGCTGCAATTGCTCCATCTTCCCAGGAATAAGTATATTCAGCTGGACTCAATTCGACGCTGCCAATTGACTGTCCACAAATCGTAGGGCTTACTTCTGCCACACTCTGTGGCCCTTCTGCATTGCCTATATTTACAAAAGTTGTTTCAAAGCATTCATTCGTTGCTTTATCAATTATTTGAACTAAATAACTTGCCATTGGTAAATTGATTCTACTATTGGGAGTCGGACCAACAGTTCCAACATTTGGAGACCAATTAAAAATATAATCCGCTGGGTCATTATTTATATTGACAATAGCAGCTCCATTATCTGCCCCACAACTGGCATTTTCTACTATGATATTTTCTACTTTGGCAGGAATACAACTAGGACAATCCTGTCTGACAAGGTCTAAGTTTAAAGTATCTATACAACCATTTTCATCTGTAATGACCAATTGGTGCGCTCCTTCCGTAAGGAAAATAGAAACGCCTCTTGGCGTAAGTCTTGTATCATAACCAAGGGAAGACCGAATCCCTTTATCAGGAAAGGAAACTTCCATTCTACTATAAACGCCTCCAATATGACCGCCTTGAATAATTAATACATCCGGCAATAATATCCAATCCCCTCCTTCATCCCAAACATTCATGGAGTCCACTAGTTCGGTAATAGAGCCAACAATGCCACTATATGTTTCTCCATTTACTGTCCACGAATCCACCATTATAGCACCTCCAACACTATTAATTTGTGCGTAAGTGTAAATGCAAACTTGGCGATAATCACAGACATTGTATCGGGAGGAATCAACAAGTACTCCATTATCTGTAATGGTATAATCTGTTAGCTCTTCTGGTGTATATTGATTAAAGCAATAATACATCGTACTATCGCAATTTGGCATTAGAACAGACTCGTTTATCGTTCCTAGATTAAGTACACATGGTCCGCCAAAACAATCTTTCTCTATTTCAAATTCAGCCTCACTTGAAGAACTGAAATCGTAAACACAAGACTCATTATTTATAACACAGGTAAATTCAATGGAACTAGTTGTGGAAATTATGGCAGAATAAAGGCTATCACAATCTACTTCTGCTACCACTACATCCAATTGAAAAGTAGCACGGCTACCTTGGGTTAAACCCGCTGGCAGAGATACGTTTATGACGCTCAAATCGCCATCCTTTTTGATGGTCGGTTCGGTCGGATTCCATGTACTTGGTGCAATTACTTGAATAGAATTTGGTGTATAACTTAATATTTCTGGTAAAGCTATTTCTATCTTATCTTCAATGGAAACATTCGGACTTATATTTTCTACCGATATTTCAAAAGTAGAAGGTTGACCTGATTTTAATGGCGTTGTTGTTGAAAATTGCACATCAAAAGCTCTTGCTATTCCAGGGTCTGCTTGAAAAATAATTGGATTAGTTTCTGCAAAGGCATTATTTGTTGCGGTCCCACATGCGGTTTGTCCTTGAAAACTATACCGATTTAACTCCCCATTTTCATATTCGCAATTGGTAACGAAACGATATTTAATCCTAAATTCACTAGAATCTGTTGCATTTATAGAAAACCCCGGTAATCCATTTTGGTCTAGATAGGTGTTCAAATTAGCAAAATTATCATATTGATAAACCTTTCCTAGGTCATTAACTTCTTGGAAACTAGGCTCCGCAGTAGCTGATTGAAAAGCAGCCGATGATGGATAGGCAAATTCTACACTGCCCCCAACTAATGTCGCACCTGTTGGCAAAATTATTTGTGATTGAATATCATAGGCTCGACCTTCTTCTTCATTTCTTACTAAAATTATCATGGTACTGGTATCACAAAGCGCACCACTTATCGTAGAATTCTCTTCTTGAAAGCTTGCAGATAAAAGTGGCGATACCGCTGCTGCTTTTAATAGTACACTTTCTGCCTCACAAGGAGTATAATCTGTAGGATTCCAATTGGGGTCATCATAGGCTACACAACTCCACCCTAGTCTGGCAGCCGTACTACTTTCTCCACATTCCACTAAACGAGCGGTGATACGGAAAGTATTACATATGTCCGCAGGGTCTGCATTCGTGCCTCTTTTGCTCAATCCATCTGCAAAGGCAAATACATTATTCTCCGTATCGTAGGTTTGAAGCATTAAAGTATCAATAGCGGAAGGAACACTGATATTTTCAATAGTCAATATCTCCAAATCGCCCGACCTAGTTTCCATCTGAATAAAAGTGATTCCAGCATCAGAATCAAAGGATGTATTGCAATGCTCGAGGGTCCATTGAACCGTTTCTTTGGTTGCCACAACCTCCTCTACTACTGCTTCTAAAGTAAAAGTAGGCGGGTTTTGATATTGAAATTGACGTTTATCAATAGCATCTGTATTTTCTATACAATCGGGATTATCCTCATTGGCATAAAAACGGTTTTTATAATCAACTTTAGCTTCTATATCGTATAAATCATTACCTAAAGCACTTCCGAAAATAGACGAACATTCAGGTATCATATTTATCCTAAATTGAAAAACTTGATTACTACCTGTGATAGTACTCAGCGTATTTAAAGAGTTAAACGATTGCTGATATATTCCATTATCCGCTGCATTTAAAGCTGGTAATGGAAACCATTCACTTCCCTGAATCCGATACTCTATGGATAAATCTTCAAATGCTTGTAGCATATTGGAGTCATAAGTAAATTTTATCGAATCCACTTTTACCGCCGCTCGATGCTCCGTTCCAAAAAATTCTCGCATCGCATTAGCATTGATACTTTTTGATAAAGTATAAACCAAATTTGTGGCTGCACATCCTTCTGGATAGGCACTATTGCTTGGTCCAGAAAAAGTAGTGTTTAGTTTAGCTAATCGGAATAATTCTCCAAAAGAATCACACTCATCATATCGGACACCATCAATAATGGCAAATCCTCTAGCCCTAAACTCAGGTATTTTTTTGAAAGTATTCGATGGAATTGGCCCATCAGGATTAATGGCAAAATGCCCTTCAAAATTGATTTCATCTCCTCGATTCAAGGTTAGTCCATTTAGACAACTACTTAAATCAAAGTGCATAATTTTATTATTACCACTAATTTCAACACGGTAGGCATTGGTGTCTATTTGACAAGTTCTAGTATTGCCTCCAGATTGAATGGTTATGTCTGCATGGGCAAATAAAAAGGAAGTTAACTCAGAATCGTTCTCATCCGCATTACCATAGTTAATAGATAAGCCAATGCTATCTGAAAGGGATTGGTTTCCGACAATATTGGTCATTCGCATTACCACAGAATCACAGCTTAGTGCCACCTTTTTATTGGCTAAAGCAGGGTCAAAGGGTGTGGTGAAATTTTCATCTGTATAGCCAATCGTAGTTCTTTCTACTTCAAAATCAGTCGTTTGCAAGCCCGTTTCACAGACAAATTCTGCACAGGGTGCGCCTGAGGCATGCAAGGTCGCTCCTTCTAAAATACCACAATACCAAATATGGCTACAAGTACAATCTGGACAGAAATAGGTTATTTCTACTGGAAAAGAGGTCGGACCAACTGAACTACAATTGGTTTCAAATACAAAATTTAATTGGTAATCATTATTCAAATTAATTGGAGCGGCATCAAAAGTAATAACCACATCATTGCCAACTACTTGGCTCTCTCCAGTAAACTTGGTCGTATCTTGTTGGATACTAGTTTCGTTAGATAATTGAATGCCATCTGGGACAGATATAGCAACTCGAATTTCATCGTTACCTACACAAGTCCTATTAAAATTAGACATTCTCCGTTCACCAGAATAAATAATTGTAAAACGGTCATTATCATTAAAAGCATCTGGGTCTGTACAGGTTTCTTGGGTGCTTCCTGTATTTGAAGTTCGATAAAAATTGTCGAATAAGGTTTCGTTGTTCGCTCCGCAGGAATTAGTATACATTATTTTTCCATCAAAACTGCCTCTAAAATCATTGTCACAACCATTTTCAATATCAAAAATTGCTCCCTCTGAACAGGATGTTCCAAAAGTCGCCGTCATTTCAAAACTTTGCCCGACTCTCAAATCATCAAAAAATCCGTCTCCATCAAAATCTTCTAATCCACCTACCCCATCTGGGTCCGTACTAAAAGCTGGATTATTATTTAAATCTATCAAGCCATTAGGTGCTGTGATTGGCGCACTGCCAGCAATGCTAACGGTCAATACTTGATAACCTTGGTCTAAGGTCAAAAAGTCCGCGCCAATAGCAAAACCTACCCCTGTAGAAATATCTAAAATAGTCCCAAATCCATCATCGAATTCAAAACCGTTATTTGCTACGGTAATTGACAAGGTGCCATCGTCGCAATATCCCGCGTTCACGGTCGCATCTTGATTATACGTAAATTCCATTAATTCTTCTCCTACACCTATTGAAATATTGCTTGATTGAGTCTCTTCTAAACAAATAGCACCATTACATCCCCATGTCACTTGGTGTGTTATATTTAAATTAGAATTGCCATCTGTTCCACAACTAACAATTTCTAATACTTCTTCAATCGTTATAATTTCGTCTGCATCAAATAAATCATCCCCATTACTTGGCGTACCAAATTCTTGGGTATTACCATTGAATACCGTTCCCGTAATATTAGAAGAAATAATGGTATCCCCATCGGCATTTGCTGCCTTTGAGAAAGGATAGTCTATACCGTTGATGATTAAACTTTTATAAGAAAGTCCTTGCTCCTGAATGATAGCTAAATCAAAGTTGCTTAAATAGCTATTTAAACCACTATTCGAGATGGTAATACTTCTACTAAGTTCATCCCCTATACTATAAGTTTCCGTGTCTGGCGAGATAATTACATTTAAATTAGGAATAGCAATCGCATCCTTATATTCTACACCATTAAAGTTTTCAGAAAAGGTACTTCCTGCCATTGTATAATCCAACTCCCAAGTATCAAAAATTTGTAGGTCTGTAGCTGAATTCAAAGTATCTATAATTCCACAATCAATGCTTACGGAAAAAGCAATAGCTATATCCGCTGGAAATAATGGGTCAAAATCTGGGAAGGAAAATATTGGTTGGTTTAGATTACTACCATCTATTAAGCTCACATTGGATGAACTTAATGCGGTAATTATACTGTCAAACTTTACGCCCGGAAACAAATCTAGCGTAGCTTGAATATTTGTTCGAGGATTAAGGTCTGTTCCTGCTGCCGTAAAGAATACAACCTGTTGGTCTGATTCACCACAAGTTACTAACTGGTCCAAAAGAACAGATTCTTCTCCTAACTTTAGCGTCAAATTAGTTTGACTTTGTGCTAAGTTTATATTGATGACTAATAAAATCGCTAACCCAAGTAATTTACCCAAAAGCTTCCCTACTACGCCCACAAACAGTTGGGGGTAAGGTCTGGTTAATTTTGGGAAGATTCGTTGATGCATAGTTTCTTTCTTTTGTAAATCAGTGCTTGTTTCTCGTCTTGTTTAGTGTTGTATTTAGTGGATTTCAATAAATTTACTTTTAATAAATATGTAATAACAATCATAAAAAGTGATTATATATTTATATATTTTTAATTTGTAAAATCCTTGTTTTCTTACAACTATAACTTGTAAAAGCGGCAAAAATCAAACCAAAAAATGATGTATATAAATTAGTTTTATTATATGTCGGAAAGTAGCAAAAGGAAGGGAAATGGTGTGGGTTTGCGGATATTTGATGCCACGTAGTTATTGGCATCTGCTTCAAAACAATATTGCTAACGTTTTCATGGAGTACTACATAAAATAAAAAAGTGCTATCAATCTCCGAGGAGACTAATAGCACTTTTAATAGAAATTATAGAAATTCCCTATTCGGAAACTAATTCGAAATCTGTTCTTCTATTTTTAGCTTTACCATCTGCGGTATCATTACTTGCTACTGGCTTATCTGGGCCATTCCCTACTACCACAAAACGGTTTCTTGGCATATTGTACGTTTCGATTAGATAGTTGGCTACAGACTGTGCTCGCTTCTTGGAAAGAGCGACATTACTTGCTCTACCACCCACAGAATCTGTATTCCCTTCAATCCGAATTCTTGCCCCAGAGAATGCCTTAGCTGTTGGCACCATATCTCTATCAATGATGTACTTAGAATTTTCATCTAATTCAAATTCTCCTGAACGGAAACTAATACTTACTCGCTTAGTAGCAATAGCTGCTTTAGTCTCATCCGCTTTAGTAACCGTAGCAAATTCTTTACCCTTTTCTGGAAAATGCTCCTCCCCTGTCAAGGTGGTGCTCATTACTAAACTTGGAAAGTTTACCTGATTCCAAGTTGGCGCTCTTTTGCCACCTGTATGTCCTAAATCAAAATATACATTGGACATTCTACTATACAAGTTCTCTCCCGTTACTCCTTTGAAATTGTTGTTTAACCCAAAGAAGTTTTTATTATCACCGTGCGTTACTAATCGAACGTTACCTAATAAATCGCTCCACTCTTGTACAGATAAAGCTGTTCCTCTTTCTGTAAATTCGCGAGACAATATTTCTGCTGCTTTTTGTTTAGCACCAGCAGAGGTATTAATCTCCGCTGCACCACGCATCCAGCCTTCATATAATTTTTGCAAACGGTCTCTGTTATTATTTACATATGAACGCTTCGCATAGAAAACATCTGCAATGATATTTGACGCCGATTTAGTACTTTCCAATATTCTAGAACCAGGTACTGCTTTGATACTCAAAACATCATCTGGACTCCAAACAACTGCTGCATCTACTTGACCACTTTTGAACGTTGCTGCTGACTGTACGGCATCTGCTTGTGCTACAATCTCAATATCGTCTTGGGTCATTCCCGCTGCTTCTAACATCCAAAGTAGGAAAGAGTGAGATGGCGTCAATTCTGCCACCGCTACTTTTTTTCCTCTCAAATCAGACACATTAGAAATACCTCTTCTTACCACAATCGCATCCCCACCTCTTGACCAGTCTGCCTGAAATAAAACTACTGGGTTAAAAGAGGTTAAGGCTCCTGATTCTGTTGGAAAAGCATCTACTGTCTGCCATAATAAATCCACATCATTTGATTTCCATGCTTCCCTCGATGCCACAAAGTCGTCTAATACCTTAAATTCTAAAGCAAAACCATAATCTTTGTAGAATCTTGATTGCTTAGAAGGTTCGAATCCTTCATTGAAATATTGTCCTGCCGCGTAACCCGCCCAAGTTACCACCCCTACTTTGATGATGTCCTCAGATGGAATTCCACTATTATTTGTACTGCTACTACTACTTCCGCTATTGCTGCTACTTCCACTACTGCTACCACTATCGGTACTTACATTTTCGGTCTGATTTTTAAGGTCTTGACCTGCGTCTGTGTTATCTAGAAAATATTTTCCACCGACTACTAATGCACCTACAATTAACATGGTGATTAATAATTTTGAAAAAGTTGTGAGCCTTTGAGCCATTATTTAAAAGAATTATTGGTGATTGGTTTTTAATAAATAACGAGGAATACATTAATATCAAAAACCTTAAAATAGAAAATGGTTTAAGAAAAAGAAGTTTAGTCATACACTGAACTGAACCTCCTAATCCCTAAACCATTTAAGTGAATATTATTGTTTATTATAAATATATGATAGAAATAATAACCGATAATTTTTTATTCAAATAAGCTATCGTATTGATTTCTTTGTCCATCTGCTCGCTGTGGTTTAGCCACTGGAGCATTCAAATCCAATACATTCCCTTCGTCATTTGCTTCTACTAATAAACTGCTCTTTTCTTCTCCTAAAATCAAAGAAACCCCTTCTTGCTCCCACTTTTCTAACATTTTCATGCCTTCTTCCTCAAAGATACCATTTTGCAAATCGACCGAATCCATAAAATTAGAAGACATATCCATAAATCGCTCCATCTCTCCTACTTTTTTACTTACATCATCCGCCACTGCTTCCAATGCCATATCAAACATATATCGTTTGTCCTTGTCTCCAGAAATAACACTCATTGCAGAGGACATCGCAGAGTGACTTGCGTGAATCGCTTTTCGCTCTTGCTCTTTGACCATCACTTGGTCTTTAATGTCTTCCATCAACACTTCAGAATTTTCGTACATCTTTGTTAAAACGCGATATAATACCTCCATTTTTTTGTACAAATCTTCCAATTTCATATTTGATTCCTTCAATCGCCCTGCTTTCCGAGCTTTCAGAATCATCATCGACTGTTTGTTCGTTGCTTTGGCTTTACTAGCCATGTTCATATTGGACTTTATATTTTTCTTATTAGTCACAATAATCTCCTGCAATTTATGCATTTGACCTCTTAGTTTGGAAATCTGCTTATTCATACTCCGCAAATTATCCTTCAAATCTTCTACATAAGATTTCAAAATGCCTATTGGGTCAATTTGTACAAACAAACCAGTAATCCATCGCATAACTGATTTATACATATAGCTAACCAAGCCTCTTGCCTTAGGGTCTAACGCCACATACACAATAGCCGCCAATACCATTAAAGTACCTGCTAAGTATAATGTATTCGCTAGGATCGTTGCTAGTAAGCCCGAAGTCAATAAACTAAATAATAAATATCCACCACCTAACACTAATCCGCCTAAAAATACTGCACCAGTTACGCCTTCAGGTCTTTGCCAAAACGATTTTGGTTTAAAGTCTTCCATTTTTTGATTTAAGTTTGTAATTCGCTAAGGGCGGAAGGCTAAGGGCGGAGGGAATCTACCCTTAGCCCTTCGCCCTCAGCCCTTCGCCTTGTTTATTTCAAATACTTTTTCATTTTTTCTATATCTGCACTAATCTGGGCGACCACAACTTGATAAGAAGCAATAAAATTGTTTTTGGTCGTTTCTACTTTAGAGACTGCACCTGAAATCTCTTTTTTAATTGCTCCTAATTGTTGTTGAGATTGCTCTATTTCTGCTGTTAATTTTTTGATATGCTTCGCTTTCTGTTGGATACCAACTTCAAGGTCTTTTATCTGTTTTTCTCGCCCGCCTATCTGTCGAGACCTTTGATTTTCTAAAGCTTGTTCAAATTTTTGCTCCTCATGTTCTAATACCTTCAAATAATGTGCCGCAGCGTCTATTAACTTTTGAGGGGTGGCTCCCATCGTTTTTGCCATCGCAAAAGCAGATTGAAAACGGGTCTGCTCATCCATTGGCATTTTCTCCAAAGACTTCAAAGACTCTTTGTACTCTATATAATCAAATCCATCTAAATTGTGCTTTTCCATCGCACCAAACATAATCTCAATAAACTTGGCAGTTGCTTTGCCTTTGCCAACTGTAAGCGCAGGCGCTTCTCCACTTACCGCAGGGGTCGACTTAGCTTTAGGAGTAGGTGCTGCTTTTTCTACCTTTTTTTTGGTAGTAGGTGCTGCTTTCTTCTTCTTACTGCTCGTCTCATCCTCAATGATGAATAATGATTTCAATTTATCCGCAAATCCCATGAATGTATTAAGCTTAAAAGTGTTGGAAAAGTTTGATTAAAACTAATGCCTTTAGATGAATACTTCTTTTCTATTATGGAAAAAATAAATATCCAAAATAGGATTTTTTTCTTCAAAGTTCCTTAAAATCTACAAAGTAATGAAATTTCAGATAATTATACAAAAAATTGTTAGTTATTGCTAATTTCTAATACATTCCTGATTAAGTATCAATCCGTTCTATTTTTCTTTCGTAAAATTCAAAATAAGCATTTAAAACGGCCTCTGGTGCTTCATCATGCGGATAATGCCCCACGCCTTCTAAAATCGTTATGTCTGGATTAGGCAAAATCTTTTGACAATAAGTTGCCAAATGCCTTCCCGATACAGGGTCCATAGGTCCATTGATTATTTTAATGGGGACACTTGCTTCCACAATTGCCTTTTTCCACCGACTTCCATTGGCTCTACGGTCATCAATGTACTTTATCAATTTATGGGTAATTTTTGTCCCTTCGTTATAGGCACATAATTGAAAAAATTGGTCAATCTCCTTTTGTGTTGCTTTTTTATCTCCATAAACCTTGTCAAAGCTTCGCCTCAAACTTCCTTTATTTAAAAAACGATTAAAAATGGCACCAATTGGACTATTTAGTAACTTCTGTACCATTCTGGCACGGTGTAATTCTGGAAACAGTCCACCATTTAAAAAACAACAGGATAATATTTGAAAACCTTGGGCCCCTCTTTGCGAAAAAGCGGCTAGCATTTCTTGCGCTACGGAAACGCCATAATCATGCACCAACATATGTGCTGCGCTTACTCCTAAATGCGCTACAAAAGCTTCGTGTAATCTAGCTTGGTCAGTAATAGAATAGGTATAATCTTTGGGTTTAGCAGAATATCCAAACCCAATCATATCAGGGGCAATCACCCGAAATCTTTTTGTTAACTCGTCCCAAGTTTTATGCCAATCCCAAGAGGACGTAGGGAAGCCATGAATAAGCAATAAGGTCGGTCCTTTTCCTGCCTCCCAATAGGCTAATTTGTGCTTTTTATAGGTAAAATATTGTGCTTGTTTTTTCCATTCTGTAAAGTTCATATCCCAAAAGTAATAAATAAGTAAAAATTCCACGATAATAATAGTTTTTGACAACTCAATATATCCTACTTTTGTTATTGCTAATATAAGGTCGAGGAATTATTTCTCGGTCCAAAAGGATAATTAAAAATATAAAACGATGTATAAACAATTATTTTTTGCCACTTTTTTACTGCTATTCTTTGCTTGTGTCGATGCCGAAAGTGCTAAACATCATAATATCCAAGATGCTAAATGGACTGCTGTCATGGCCAATCATGATGTTGTGATGCCAATGATGGGAACGACCAATAAGGTTAGAAAAAAATTGAAAGGCTTACTCAGTGGTGAAGACAACCTGCCTGCTGAGAAAGTAGAAAAAATAAATACCTTAATAGCGGACTTAGACAAGGCCGATGAGAGTATGATGGATTGGATGAACGGTTTCCCACAGTTAAAAAAATTACAAGCGGAAAAAGACCATGCCGAGATTCTTAAGTTCTTGGACGAACAAGATGTGGTGATTAAAGGAGTAGGTATCAAAATGACGAATAGCATCAAAGCAGGAATGGATTATATGGAGCAGTTGGAACAGTAGGCAGTAGGCAGTAGGCAGTTAAATAATACTTTGTGAAAGTTTTAAAACCAATACTTTCACTAAAAAAAATTAAAAGAATGAATAAAATTTTAGCAGGTCTATTTTTATTAGGAATATTTCTATTGACCGCCTGTCAGGAAGGTCCTAAAACATTACCGATTTTAGGTAATAAGGATGAAGTGGATGGTAAAACCATTTATCATGAAATTCCTGATTTTGAATTTGTCAATCAAGACAGTATGCCTATTACTAATAAAACATTTGAAGGTAAGGCCTATATTTCTGACCATTTTTTCATTTCCTGTCCGACTATCTGCCCTAAATTATCTAAATCCATGTTGCGGATTCATGATAAATTTAAAGCAGACCCTAATTTGTTATTACTCTCCCACTCGATTGATACCAAATATGATACGATTCCTCGTTTAAAAAAATATGCCACTAATCTAGGGGTGACCTCTGACAAATGGCATTTCGTAACGGGTGAAAAAGATGCTATTTTAAATATCGCAGAAGATTACTTTAATGTGGCTCTAGAAGATACCGATGCCCCCGGGGGTTACAATCACAGTGGCCGCCTAATTTTAATCGACAAAAACCGTAGAATTCGTGCTTTTTGTGATGGTACAGATTCGGAATCTGTCAATAAATTCATGGTGGATATTCAACATTTATTGAATGAGATGGAAGGGAAATCTTAGGTTAAAATTCAAAATCTTAAATGTGAAATTTTAAATCTAAAAGTAATAAATTTTCCGAAAATAATTTTTTAAACCCTAGTTAATCAATGAATTAGCGACTAAATTCACTTTAATAATTTTGCCATAAATAAATAGACTTGTTTTTTGGTCGGACCAAGTTAGAAAAGCAGTCTAGGAACACGTAAAAAATGGTGGCTGCTGCCTGTTGGATTTCCCGGAGGGATAAAATACAACTAGTCCCGATAGCTATCGGGATTTGTTTCTTTTTTTTTCAATGAAAAAAAGAAAAGAACGTCTAGTATTCAATCAATTAAAAAGCGATAATCTATCAAAGTCTATAATACCAAAATACCAAAATCATTACCAATATATAGACATCCACCTAATACTTACTATGCAAAAATACCTACTATTTACCACGCTCCTCCTTTCCTTCTTCGCTTTGCTCAACTGCAACCAAAAACCCTACGCCCACGGCAAAATCATGTACGAAAACTTCTGCGTAAACTGCCATATGGAAGATGGGTCTGGCCTTATCGGCAATATTCCCCCTTTAGCCAACGCAGACTATCTAACCAAACATGCCGACAAAATAGCCTGTATCATAAGATACGGCATTACCGACCCAATCGAAGTCAACGGTAAAACATACACCACCCCAATGGCTGGCGTCCCTGAATTAAAAGATGTAGAAATTGCCAATATCATCAACTACATCAATCACGAATGGGGCAACGATAATGGGTACACCACCATCAAACAAGTTCAAACACAATTGGAAAATTGTAAGTGATAAGTTTTTAATGGTAAATGATTAATGGTGAATTGTATAAATCCCACTTAAAATTGGGTCCAATGGCATCAGCCTGCTAATGATTTTGATGCTACTTTCCGTAGACTTAGTAATGGCGACACTCAAACCAATACTATTCTTACTATAAATCAATGGGGTTTACTCATTTTTGGCCTATTGGTGCTGAATTTAGGGGTATTCTTTGTGCAACGCTTAAAAGTGGGGTAAGCTTATTTGAAGATTAAGTTTATAATGAACCTGTTTTCTCACAACGGCACTACGACACAACGACTTAAATACGTAGGGTCGTTGTGCCGTTGTGAGAAATAATACTATAAATTAAGGCGTGCTTTTTAGTGCGCCTTTTTTTTGTAATTATTGTGTTGGAAATCTATTACATACTACCTATTCATGAATCTGTAGCTATCAAATTTGAGTTTGATTTTAAAAACATGCATCGCTTTCTTAGGCTAACTAAATATTCTTATTTATCTTGCGGACGTTCAAAATTTAAATCGACTTTTTTAAAATATTATAAAAATATGAGTTTTAAAGGGACCAAAGATTATGTGGCAACCAAAGAATTGCAGATAGCCGTTAATGCTGCCGTACACCTGCAACGTCCTTTGTTGGTAAAAGGAGAACCTGGAACAGGCAAAACCCTCTTAGCACACGAAATAGCCAAGGCATTGAAAAAGCCAATTTATACGTGGCACGTCAAATCTACGACCCTAGCACAGCAAGGCTTATACGAATACGATGCCGTTTCTCGTTTAAGAGATTCCCAATTGAATGACGGAGGAGATGTGAATGATATTTCAAAATATATCAAAAAAGGAAAGCTTTGGGAGGCTTTTGAAGCCAAAGAAAGTGTCGTCTTATTGATTGATGAGATTGATAAAGCAGATATAGAATTCCCCAATGACCTTTTATTAGAATTGGACAAAATGGAATTTTATGTGTATGAATTACAAAAAACCATCAAAGCTAAACATCGGCCAATTATCATCATCACTTCCAATAATGAGAAAGAATTACCTGATGCATTTTTGAGAAGATGCCTGTTTCACTATATCCGTTTTCCAGATGTGGATACAATGAAAGATATTGTGGATGTACACTTCCCAAAAATTGAAAGAGAATTAGTCGGCAATGCACTAGGCCTTTTTTACAAAATCAGAGAAGTCAGAGGGATGAAGAAAAAACCATCTACCAGTGAGTTAATTGACTGGTTAAAGCTGATTTTGATGGAAAAGATTCAAGCTGGCGAATTGGAAGACTTCGATTTAATGGCCGCCATGCCCCCACATGCCCACGCATTGATGAAAAACGAATCAGATATTAACTTACTGGAAGAATTAAGAAGGATGAAACGAAAGTATTAGCAGTTTACAGTTAATGTTAGCCTGATTTATATAAAATATGTTTAAAGAATGGTTAGTAAATTTACCATTTATCATTTAACATTCATCATTTAAGAAATGTCCATAACCGTTGTCATTATAGCTATAACTTGTTTGATTTCTTATCAAGCCTTCAACGATGCTAATTTAAAAAGTAAATTACTACATCGACCTTATTTAGAGCACAAGGACAAAGAATATTACAGGCTTTTGTCTCATGGTTTTATCCATGCGGACATGACCCACCTACTCATCAATATGTATGTGTTGTACGTATTTGGAGAATATGTAGAAAATACTTTTCTGGCAATGTTTGGCGCAATGAAAGGGCGAATATTCTACGTTTTGATGTATCTTTTGACAATTATAGCCGCGTCCCTATTTACCCACTTTAAGCATAAAAACAATAACTATTATGCTGCTTTAGGGGCTTCAGGTGCGACTTCAGGTATTCTATTTTCTTTTATTTTGTTTAATCCTTGGAGTACCTTATTGCTATTTTTTGTCATTCCATGTCCTGCTGTTATTGCAGCTGTATTATATTTAGTCTACTCCTCATGGGCTAGTAAAAATTCTAAAGATAATATCGGCCATGATGCACACTTTTTCGGTGCCGTCTTTGGTTTCTTGTTTACCATTGCTTTAAACCCAAGTATCTTACCTAATTTCTTGACCCGTATTATGCATGAATCTCCTTTTTGGTAGGATGTGACAAGTGCTTTTTTACTTAGAAAACAGAATAGAACCATAATAAAACTATCTAAATCCGTTGTCCTTTAATTATCCGTGGTAGAAAAGATTGTACAACGGATAATTTAAGGACAACGGATTTTTTTATTAGACTCATATCTTTACAAAAGAGTAAAGATATGAGTCTATTTGTATTAAGTTTTTTTGACATTTTAAAACAACCACTAATAATTTTCTTTTGCCCACTATTTAGCCTGCTATTATGTGTGCAACGACGTTTGTGATTTCCCGTATACCTCTTATATTCCTCATCAATAATTGATATATGCCAGATTCTCTATCAGACAAAAGTCCTTGGACCATTCTAGATACCACTATTCCTTATGACAATCCTTGGATTCAAATTCAACATAATGAGGTATTAACTCCTTCTGGTTCATCAGGTATTTATGGTGTTGTTCACTTCAAAAATTATGCGATTGGTATCTTACCTTTAGACCAAGACTTAAATACTTACTTGGTTGGTCAATATCGTTTTCCACTTAAACAATATTCCTGGGAAATTCCTGCGGGAGGTTGTCCAACTGGGACAGATGCACTTGCAACGGCTAAAAGAGAATTAAAAGAAGAAGTAGGCCTTACTGCGAAAAAATGGACGCCTTTAATGACTATGCACCTCTCTAACTGTGTAGCTGATGAAGTATCTCATATTTTTATCGCTCAAGACCTAACAGAAGGGGAATCTGAACCTGAAGATACGGAAGAGTTGGTGATTAAAAAAGTGCCATTCCAAAAGGCTTATGAGATGGTTTTAAACGGAGAGATTACGGATTCTATTTCGGTAGGTGCTATTTTAAAAGCAAAGGTGTTGTTGGATAAGGAGGCGGAGGGCAGAGGGCGCGGGGCTTAGGGGTAGAATAAAGTTCAAACTCAAGTATCAAGTTTAAAACTTACAAGACGTAGACTATCAGACTGATGAATAGGTTCATCCTGTTATCCATAATTTATAAAATCTCAGCTTAAGAACTTAAAAATAGAACGGGAAGACTCAAAGAAAAAAAGTGTACATAATCTAACTTTGCGTCTTAGTAAGAAAATTATTTATGCTGTTGCCTTTCGTAAATTTTAACCCCTATTGGGCATAGAGAAAATAGGAGACAGTTAACTGAAATCACAAGGACCGCTTTTAATGAACAGACTGTCTGACACTTGTGAATTTTGAGCTTAAACTTGATTCAAAAACTTAAATTTCTAAAACTGCCAACCATCTATAAATTTCCCAAAAATCTTAGCCAAATTCTCCGCATCTGAAATGCCTCGGTGGGGAATACCTGTAAAATCAAAACCCTCTTTTTCCACTGCTTTCATCAATCCTCTAGGATTAGTCAAGCCCTTTATCTCTTGGTACTGTTTTTTCACATTGATATGCTCTTCCAACCAACCTACTTCCATATCATGCCGCTCACAATCTCGAATTAAAGCCACCTTATCAAAATTACCCCAAGAGCATAATAGATAGTTTTCTTCGAATATGTTTATCCAATCTTGAAAATCCTCAATAACTGACTCAAACTTACTGGCTCGACTGACTTGTGCTTGGGTAATACTCGTCAACTCCCGACAAAACGAAGACAAGGTAGGATTGACTACTGGTTGGATAAAACGATTAAATTTATCTACAATTTCACCGTAGCCATTCATTTTCACCGCCCCAATTTCTATCACCTCTTGCACATAACCGGGGGGCCTTCCTAGCCAGCAGGTCGCTTCTAAATCGTAAATAATGAAGTTCATGGCGCACTATTTAAATGGATATTATCAACTAAGAAATCGTCGATTATTTGGAGCTTGCTAAAAGTTATCTTTTCAAACGTTTCGCTGCTCTAATAGTTCCCGAATTCGAGTTATCTCGTCTTGTAATTTATCTATTTTTCCTTCCAACTCTTTATTATTATCCATCGTCATTTCATCTACAAAAACGGCGTTTGCTAACGACATTCCAAAGATGCCACCAATCAAAACAATGAGCACAAAAAAGAACCTTGAAAAACCTATGTGCAATTCATCTTCCGTATTGGCTGCAATAACATCTGCTACTTCATTCCACCCTTCTACCGTAAATAATTGGAAGACGGTATAAGCGGAAATTAAGGGGTCCCCAAAATATTCTGGCGCAATGTCTTGATAAAAATGACAGGTTAAAATGGCTAATACTAAGTCTAAAAATAGTAGGACAATTAATACAAAAACAGATGCCTTTAATGCCCGACCTAAGCCTGACAAAATCATCGACAAATGAGGTACAAATTGCATCAATCGAAATAATCTAACCAACCGAAATACCCGCAAAAGTAATAAAGAAGAAGTATCTGGCAAGGGTAAATAAGCCATAAATAAAGAAGGGATACTTACTATGACTATAATAAAATCAAACCAATTCCAATTGCTCGAAAAATAACCTTTCGGCTTGTAAATGACTAATTTAACGATTGCTTCAATTAAGAAAAATAATACAAAAAAATGGTCTATCTGAATCAGGGTATCATTTTCCTTTATTTCAGGAAAATACAACATAAAAATGACCGCTGCATTGATTAATATGGCAGTCATCATATTGCGCTCAGAGAGAAAAAAGCGTTTAATCATAATAAATCCAATAGAAAATTTTGTTCTCAGTTAATCTATTTCGTCTGATTTGAGCAAACTCATCACTCCTAAGCCTCCACTAATTCTTGCTCCACTATTTTATAGCTAGACCAATTTATTTTTTTATGCAAATCATAATGGTCTAAGCGATTGTGGTAAAAATATAATAATTTAAAACTTTCACTTATCACATCACCAGCCTTATTCGTTTTTAAAGGTGCTTGTGCATGAAAAACTCCTAAAAATTTCAAGCCTTCTTTTACCAAGGCTTCCGCTTCCCAATGAATTTCTTTTGACAATTTTGCTTTTCCGGCTGCTTCCAATGCTTTCAATTCTTGCTGTAGTGCTTCCATTGCCCGTACTACCGTTTCCATCGGGAATACATAATCATCACTCGGTAACCTTAATAAACCAAATAAATCTAAATGCGTGTTTTGCGACCTTAGCAAATTAAAAACTAAAAAGGCAATCGCATGGCTACTCAAAACCACATTATCAGCAAAGAATCGTTCTACTACTCTTTCTGCTAAGATTTGAGTGTACTGACGGTCTCGCTGCAAATCCTGTTTAATCTCCCCATCTTTTTTAAAGTAATCCTTAATATCTATTTGATTACCAAATTGGTCAAAACTTTCCCCTTCTTGGTCTACAAAGTTCCCTAAGACATCTAGCGGTTTGCCAAAAGTTAGTAAAATTTCAGAGCCATTGGAAAAATAATTCCAAGCAAATTTTAATATCTTTCTAAAACTATAAGAACTATCTTTTACACTGATATATTTGTCTTTTCCTGTTTGACGAAGATGATTTTCTATTAAAAATGGTGCTTCTAAAACAAAATGATAGCCTACTACTACTGGCACGATAAAAACCTTATCCTCTTTCCCTTTCTCCGCTAATGCCCGTTGGGCTTCTACCGCTGTACCCATCATCCCCATTTTCAATTTCTTTTCCAAATGTCCTGACCTGGAACGTGTACCGCCTGGAAAAATAATACAATTGGTCCCTCTTTGAATCGCTAAATTGGACATCGCCTTCAGCGTCTCCAAATAAATAGGATTTTTCTTTCTTCTATCCAATCGATAAGCCCCTACTCTATTGATAAAATAGGCGGTATATCCTGTATTGTAAAGATTTAGTCCTGCTGCAAAAGAAAAATGCGGTAAACCTCCAAACGTATCCATTATGTATCCGATTAAAACTGAATCTAGATTACTATGATGGGTTGGTAAGATGATAACCGTTCCTTTTTTCATCAATGAACGAACCTTTTCTATTTCCCCGCTGATTTTCATTCGTTCACTCAATTGATGTTTTCGATTGAATAAGCGACGTATATTTCGACTAGCTGCTGTGTTTAATAATCGACCAAAGAACCACGTTAAAAATTTTCGGGCAAATTGAAAGGTACTAATCTTAAAGGTTGCAACGATTTCTTCCGCGTAGGAATTAACAATGGAATTAAGAATTTCTCTATTGGCGACCTCTGCTTGTGCTTCTTCTTGGTCTAATGCTTTTTTGACAAACCGTTTTTGAATTTTTTTCCAAAATGAACGCTCATTAGGTGGGTCAATTTTCCAAGGCTCTTCTTTGATTCGAATTTGCTCTAAATAGGCAGTCTTCCCTATCATTTGGGTAACGGCTTCCGTCTTTCCTTCCATCAGTCTATCCACCGTGAAATCCGTAATCTCCTTTACAAAAGCCTTTCGGTCTTGGTGCAATTTGTGAATTGGCCAATCCTCCATTTTTTCGTAAACGTGAGGGTATATTTTATTTGCTTCTTCCATTTAAATGATAAATACTCGTTTCTTGATATTGGTTTTACACCTCTCGTTTCTTACTCCTCTTGTAATAACTTAAATTCCTCAAATATATCTCGATTTTCCTTATCGGAAAGATAGGCAAAGTTACCTTTCTTATCGACAATATAATAAGCGGGTAGTTTACTTAATTCATAATCCCGTTTCAATTGGTCATTATTCCCTCCATAAAGATTAATGCCTGGCATAGGAATACGGCCCATAGTGTTTCGCCATTTATCCTCGCTGCTGTCTGTAGTTACATTGATTAATACAATCCCTTGTGCTGCTAATTTTTTGCGAATTTGCTCGCTTCCTTTAAATCCTTTCAGACATGGCTGACACCAACTTGCCCAAAAAGTTAAATAAACAACTTGGCCCTCAAAATCTGCTAATTCGACCGTTTTCCCTTCTGTATTGACTAAACTAAACTCTGGAGCAGGCTCTCCCGTAAAAGTAAATAAAGTGAGTAGAAAAATACTTATTTGATATAACATATTTTATTTTTCATTAAATAATTTTATTCTAATGGACAACAATTTTTTATAATATGTATTTCATAATAATTCAGATTTTAAAATGAGAATTAGACTTAGCTAGACGTTCTTTTCTTTTTTTCAATTGAAAAAAAAAGAAACAAATCCCGATAGCTATCGGGACTAGTTTGTTTAATTCGCTCCGCGTAAACAAACGGCAACCGCCACCAAATTAAACGTGTTCCTAGACGTTGAGCCTAAGTGCTAAAGGTATAATTCTAGTTTTCAATAAAATACATATTACCATTTTACATTGTCCTGTAGAATAAAATAATTTAGCTTTTTCTTAGCCAATAATATTTATAACAAGTCCTAGTTTAATAAGGTTGGGAGAAATTAAAAATGTCAAGATACGTTTACCTATTCCAATAATCAAAATCATTGTTTATTTTGCGAAAAATTTTACCAAATTATTATTCTACTGAACAACAAATTAATCTAATGTTTAATTTTTTGTAAATCAATCTTTTGAAAAAAATCAGAACTAGGTGCTGACTAGATGTCCTTTTCTTTTTTCTTCGATAAAAAAGAAACAAAAAATCAAGTCAAAAAAAACTCCTCCGTCAAACAGTTTTTTGACAGGCAGCCGCCACCAGCTCTAACTTGTTCCTAGATGTTGGGGCTAGTGCTAAAAATAATCATTTGATTTTCAAAAGTTAATATTTAACCATAATTCATTGTTCAGTAGAATAGTCAAAACCATAAGTTAATTACTTTACAATGTACTTTGGCCGAAGTTAATAAATGTTTGGCTACTGTATTACTATTTAGCACCAATATTCATGTATGACTAAAAAAATTAATGTTTGGTCTAGCCCAAGAAATGTGTCTACCGCTTTTATGTATGCCTTTGCTCAACGTGAAGATACCACAGTGGTAGATGAACCTTTATATGCCCATTATTTAAGTAAAACGACCTCGAACGCTATTCATCCGATGACTGCTGAAATCATATCGACGATGGAGAATGATGGGCAAAATGTAGTGGATAATATTATTTTTGGAGCATATGATACCGCAATAGCGCTTTTTAAGCAAATGACCCACCATCTGATTGAGATAGATTTAGACTTTGTTTTAAAGACAGAAAATGTACTTTTAATTAGAGACCCTAAACGAATAATTGCTTCTTATATTAAAGTCATTGACAATCCGACGATTGCTGATATTGGTATCAAAATGCAATATGACCTTTTTCAAAAATTAAAAAAAGCCAATAAATTAGCCGCAGTAATCGATGCGAAGGCTTTATTATTAAACCCTCCTAAAGTGTTAGCCACCTTATGTCATCATTTGAATATTCCTTATGATAGCAATATGTTACAATGGGAAGCAGGACCAATTGCTGCTGATGGAATTTGGGCAAAAGACTGGTATGCCAATGTGCATCAATCCACTGGCTTTATTCCATATGTAGAAAAAGAAGTGACTTTGGAAGGGAAACTTGCTGATTTAGAAGCAGAATGTAAACCGTTTTATGATTATTTGTATGACTATGCAATTCAGTAAATTGGTAGTGTGAAATCTTCAAAGAATAAATAGATTAATATCCGTTGGCAAAACAGGTAGATATTAAAGCCAACGGATTGTTTGCCAACGGAGTATAGAAGCAGTTAACTAACCTCTACACCCATCTTACTTATAATTCCTCCAAAGTAGCCAGCCATGCTTCTGCCATCAAATATGCACCAGCCAAAGATGGATGTACACCATCAGGACACCAGTAACTCACAGGCGCAACTTCTAAGGCCTTATCAAAAATTGCTTGCAATGGAATAAATGCTGCATCATAATCCTTCGCAAGCTGCTTTGAAACCTTTTGGTAGGCAGAAAATGCAGGATACCATTTTTCTTCTACGATAGCCGTTCCTTTTAATACAAATGGCTCGGCAATAATTAATTTGACATCGGGCAATGCTTTTTTGGTCTGGTCTAATAAGGCGCGTAAATCTTTTTCATAGGTTTCAACTGTTCCTTTGTATCCCCAATCCAATGTGTGCCAGAAATCATTGACGCCAATTAGAATACTTAAAATATCAGGCTGCAATTGCAAACAATCTTCTTCCCAACGATTGGCTAATTGAAAAACTTTGTGTCCACTTATCCCTCGATTATAGCATTTTAGATTTTTTGTAGGATGTTTTCCTAAAAGAGTCGTGACTATTTGATGGACGTAGCCTAAACCCATCCCATAAGCATCATTGGCATAATAGCGGTCTTTCTTTCGACCCGCATCGGTAATAGAATCGCCTTGAAATAGAATGGTCGTTTTTTCTAAGGTATTGAAATTTAAATTAGCCGAAGGATTGGCCGCTTTGACAATACTTGGTATGCCAACTAAGCCTATGACAGATTGACTGATAAATTTTCTACGTTGCATATTTTTAATTTTGATTAAATAATTTTTTACTCAGTTTAAAAAATCTTACTAGTTTTAGATAAACATTCGAAAAGAAGTCATATATTCATTGTTCTAAAGAATAGTTAGGTTTACGGCCTAAATAAAAATAAAATTTTTATTCTTTCTAATTTCAATGCTCCATTTATAGAAAGAGCATGCCTACTTTGTCTCTGATTTTCAGCAATTTAGTAATATTTTCCTGAAAAAATAGATTCTATTTACAACAAATTTTTCAAGAACATTTGAGGTCTTCGTCTAATTATTGCTGATTGTTTAGAAGAGATTTATATATTTGCGGTAGAAATTGTAAAAAGACTATCGCTATAATAGCTCTATTTTTATTTCCCGAGCAATAAGCGCATTTTTAATTACTGTTTATTAGTGTTTTATATATTTTTATTTTCGACCTTTACCTTTATTCAGTTGATTATTGTTAATAAAATTAGCAGCTTCTTGCTTTTATTTTTAATGATATTAGGAGATTTATTTCTTTATCCGAATTTTAGCTATGGTTTGATTTTAAAGGGATAGAAGATGTTAATAAATAGTAGAAACTGCAAAACCGAGTGGTATGGGTTGGTTCAAACGTTTAAAAGATGGTATCACAACTGCAACTAAGCAGAAAAAAGAAGCTCCGGAAGGAGTGTGGTACAAGTGTAAGGAATGTAAAGAAACAAGTACAATGAAGGAATTGCGTGAGAATTTTCTCAAGTGCGCCCATTGTAACTATCATATTCGTATCGGTTCAGAAGATTATTTTGAACTCATTTTTGATGGAAAATACACAGAACTTTTTCCAAATCTTGTTTCTAAAGACTTCCTGAAATTTACAGATTTAAAGAATTATAGTGACCGTTTAGAGGTTGCTAAGAAAAAAACGGAGCTGCTAGACGCTTTGACGGTAGCTCACGGCAAAGTCAATAGAAGACCTTTGGTCATCGCGGCAATGGATTTTACTTTTATCGGTGGCTCTATGGGGTCGGTCGTTGGAGAAAAGATTGCTTTGGCTATTGAATTTTGTATTGAGCATAAAACCCCTTTCATGATTATTTCTAAATCAGGGGGTGCTAGAATGATGGAGTCTGCTTTTTCTTTGATGCAAATGGCTAAGACTTCTGCCAAATTATCCAAATTAGCTAAAGCTGGTATTCCTTATTTTTCTTTCCTTACAGACCCAACTACAGGGGGCGTTACGGCATCTTTTGCTATGTTAGGAGATATAAATTTTGCGGAACCTAAAGCTTTGATTGGGTTTGCAGGTCCACGAGTTATAAAAGAGACAATTAAAAAAGATTTACCTGAAGGATTCCAACGTTCTGAATTTTTGTTAGACCATGGTTTTCTGGATTTTATTATAGACCGAAAAGATTTAAAAACAACACTTTCTGATTTACTTTACTTTTTCGACAAATCACGAACCATAAATGGAGAGAATGTGGAGTTGAATGGTGTTGATAAAAAGGAGAAAGTGTTGAGTTAGTTTAATTGATTTTAGACAAGCTCTTACATTATTGGATTTCCTATTTGCAGAAAAAGCGGTAAGGTCGTTAGATACCTTACCGCTTTTTTAGTTAACCTTGACTAATGTTAAAAATTAAATTATTACTTTTTTTATTCATACTGATACTATTCTTTAGTTGTCAAAATGAGCAAGTCCAAAAGGTTAATTACACGCATCCGATTCCTTACCAACCGAAAAAATATGTTTGTTACAAAACAAATACTTCCTTATTCATAGACGGAAAATTAAATGAACTCATCTGGCAAAATACCCCTTCAACTGCCGATTTTGTAGATATTCAAGGCGATTTAAAACCTAGTCCAACTTATCCAACCAATGTTAAAATGTTGTGGGATGAGGATTATTTTTATTTTGGTGCTTATTTAGAAGAACCGCATATCTGGGGAAAATTAACGAAGCGAGATGCTGTTATTTTTCAAGACAACGATTTTGAAATTTTTATTGACCCTGATGGGGATACTCATCATTATTATGAATTTGAAATAAATGCGCTGAATACAATTTGGGATTTATTACTGTTAAAACCTTATCGAGAAGATGGAGCACCTAAGGTTCTTAATAGTTGGGATATTCAAGGCATCCAATCCGCCGTTCATATCAATGGAACGCTTAATAATCCAAGTGATATAGATAGTTTTTGGACGGTAGAAGTGGCCATTCCATGGAAGGTTTTGGTAGAAATGACGCCCAAAGAATATTTGCCCAAAGCAGGGGTACAATGGCGAGTCAATTTTTCCAGAGTTAATTGGCATATGGATACCGCTAATGGTCAATACGAAAAGCAAAAAGATGCAGCGGGTAAAAATTTGCCAGAAGAGAATTGGGTTTGGTCTCCTCAAGGGTATATCGCTATGCATGCGCCTGAAACCTGGGGTTTTGTCCAATTTTCTGATACAATTGCTGGAAAAGACACTACAAATTTTAAAACGGCTGATATAGAAAAAATAAAATGGGCCTTGCGACAACTATATTACCAACAAAATACCTACTTTAAGCAAAATTCTAGATATACCGATGATATTGCTGCTTTGACGGTGCCTAAAGTGAGGATTAAGGATTATGATTTTAAACCTCAAATAGTCAAGACTTATAAGGGATATGAAATTATCGCTCAGGATTTGGATAATCAACATGTTTGGATGATTAGAACAGATGGGAGGATTAGTCGAGTGGCGGGGAAGTGATTTTATGATACGGATACTTATTTATCTTTAAGTAATTGGATTGAACATTGACAAACGACTTGTTTTTATCTTAAAAATCTCCTAATCCGTTGTCTTAATTAATCCGTTGGGAAAATCTGACCAACGGATTAATTAAGACAACGGATATCATTATACTCAGGAGGTTAAATTTTATAAAATAATGGACAAAAGAAAATTTCTGAAATTATCCACTGCGGGTGCCTTGTCCCTGATAACTAGCAGCGCATTATTGTGTTGTGATGCAACAATAAAAACACCAAAAACGATTACTAAAAAAGCCAAACTCTTACCGGATAACTGGATATGGTTACGACCAAATATAGAAAAGTCAACAGATTATTGGAAAGCCACCTTTGCACGGATTAGAAAGGCAGGGATTGAGGCGGTCTTACCACAAGTCTATGCAAGTAACGAGACCCTTTTCGACCATCCTACGCTCCCTGTAAAGGCACGATGGTTGGAAAAGATAATTCCATTAGCACATGCAGCAGATTTACAAGTCCATGCGTGGATGTGGACGATGCCTTTGAATAATCCCGAGTTTATCAAACAACATCCAGATTGGTATAGTGTCAATCGGAATGGAGACCCTGCACATACGCATCCAGCTTATGTCAATTATTACAAATTTTTGTGCCCTTGCAATGAAGAGGTAGCGGAATTTGTGGCAGGAAATGTCGAGGCATTAGGTAAAATAGAAGATTTAGATGGCATACATCTAGACTATGTTCGCCAGCCAGATGTAATTTTAGCGGAAGCTTTACAACCGAAATACGATATTATCCAAGATAAAGAATATCCGCAATACGATTACCCTTATTCTGAAAATTGCCGCCGTCAATTTAAAGCACAACATGGCATTGACCCCATGAACTTAGGAGATGATGCACCACAACATGAAGCTTGGCGACAGTTCCGCTATGATGCGGTTTCTAATATTGTCAATAATCATTGTGTGCCGATGGCTCGAAAATACGATAAGACCATATCGGCTGCGGTATTTCCGAATTGGGAAAGTGTTCGTCAAGAATGGCATCAGTGGGATTTAGATGCTTTTTTACCGATGTTGTATCAAGGATTTTATAAAGAAGATATTGATTGGATTGGGAAAGAAGTAAAAAAAGCAAAAGCCAGATTGAAAAACGCGCAGAATGATAAACCTGTTTTTAGTGGCTTATTTTTACCACATTTGGGGGAAGTAGCAGATTTGGAAAAAGCGATTGCGGTTTCTAAAGCGAATGGGGCAAGTGGCGTATCATTTTTTGGATATGGTAATTTTAAGGAAGCATATATGGGAGTTTTGAAGTAATTACATTTCGTTTGTCCAAAAACTTACGATAGAAAAATAAACCAAACAATTGTCTATAACACAAACAGGTAAACAGTATGGTCTTTGGACGATACTATTTTTAGCAACTATTTTTAGTTCCATAAAAACACAAGCAGTAACATTTGTACTTAAAGAGTGGCAAACGACTTATAATTTATTACCAATTACAGAAATTGCACCAGATAAACTAGGTGCAATTCCTACTGATAATATTGCCAATCAATTATCGGCCCTCCCTTTTCAAAAATTAGGTACACAAGATTTTACCTTAGAAGCCAACCAGTATTATTGGGGAAAATTTGACCTTCAAAACAACTTACCCGATGCAGCTAAAAATCAAGAATGGATATTAGATATGTCTTATTCTTTGACGGAGTTCGACGTTTTTTTTCAAAGACAGGATGGTACTTTTGAACATCAACTAAATGGCATTTTTCGCCCGCATCACTTAAAAGATTTTGTCCCTAAACTGGAAGGAAGTTTTACTAAAATCATCTTACCGCCCAATCAGACTATTACCGTTTATTTTCGAGGAAAAAGCAGTCGTGCAGCTATTCGACCCAATTTCAGAGTCAGATTGCAGCATATCACTAGCCTTTATGAGCGATTGCAAACCAATAAAAGGAATCATGCATTCTTCATCGGTTTCATTGTGATGATGCTGTTGTATAATCTAATCCTTTATTTTTTTGGTAGAGATAAGAGCTTTATTTTCTATTCGATTTATTTGTTGACGCTGATTATTTATGCCTCCTTTAGTACAGGGGATTTGGCAGATTGGTTGGAACCTACCTTGTTTCCAGAACATCCAGAATATAGCTACTTAGGGAAATTGGTCATTTATTTAGGCTTGATGGCTTACATCGCCTTTATGCGGAGCTTTTTGAAATTAGACCAATTATTACCCAAATGGGATGTATTTTTTAACCGCTTGTTTTGGATAGGACTGCCTTGGATGGTCGTGGATTTTATCGTTATTCTTAAATCTGGGTTTAGTTATGTGGATGCAGACCCCGTTACCTTCGTTTATATCCTTTTATTCTTTTTTTCCAACTTATTGTTCATTTATCACCTGGCTAAAACGAAAGACAAAAAAGGCTACTTTATCATTGCGGGTATTATCGTTTGGTTTGGTGGGGCGCTCCTGACGATGATAAGTTGGATGCAGTCACCTGCCTTTGCCCTTATTTATTTAAAAATCGGTGCTATTTTAGAAATTATTGCTTTTTCTTTAGGTTTGGCTTATCGACAAAGAGAACATATCAAAGACAAACAAAAGGCCTATTTCCAATTAGAGAAAAACGAACTCTTACAGGAACAAGAATTAGCAGAAGCCCAGCGATTAAAAGAATTAGATGAATTAAAAAGTAATTTATATACCAATATTACCCATGAGTTTCGAACTCCTTTGACGGTTATTATGGGGATGAATGAAAATATTACTGGACATGAACAAGAACGAAAATTAATTCGCAGGAATAGCAAAAATTTATTGCAACTGATTAACCAATTGCTCGATTTGTCTAAGGTGGAATCGGCTAATCTAGAACTTCATCAAATCAAAGGGGATATTGTCAATTATATCCAGTACCTAACCGAATCCTTCCAATCCTTAGCGACAGATAAAGGCATTCAATTGGTCTTTTATTCGGAAGTAGACAGTCAAATAATGGACTATGATGAAATTAAAATTCAACATATCATCTATAATCTATTATCCAATGCGCTAAAATTTACAGATGCAAAAGGAAAGGTAATCGTACATCTTCAAACACTAAACTTAGCCAATCAATCCCATTTAAAGATAAAAATTTCGGATACAGGGATTGGCATTCCTGCGGACTTAGTTCCGCATATTTTTGACCGATTTTATCAGGTGGATAATAGCCTCACTCGAAGAGGGGAAGGAACAGGAATTGGTTTGGCCTTAGTGAAAGAATTGGTTCAACTGATGGACGGTACGATTGAGGTGAGCAGCAAGGAAGGAAAAGGGACCGAATTTGTCATCAACCTACGAATAGTGGATGAATTAACCGTAGATAATTTGGTGGAGCCACCTAAAACCCTGGTCGCTAAGTTGCCAATTAATCCAGTTTTAGCACCAACAGTTGCGATAGCAACTACCGACGAAACTCCTGTTTTAAAAGCCGAAACCGATTCAACGCTACCCATCTTACTCATCATAGAAGATAATAGAGATGTGACTAGTTATATTCAATCTATTTTACAAAACGATTATACCATTCATACCGCAGAAAATGGACAATTAGGCATTGATACCGCCATCGAAATTTTACCAGATATTATCATTAGTGATGTCATGATGCCGCTAAAAAACGGCTATGAAGTTTGTGAAACCTTAAAAGCAAGCGAACTAACCAGTCATATTCCTATTATTTTATTGACCGCAAAAGCAGGGCAAACTGCTAAAATGGAAGGCTTGAAATACGGAGCAGATGCCTATTTAACCAAGCCTTTTTATAAAGAAGAATTATTGCTCCGTTTAGAAAAATTAGTCTCGCTCAGACAACAAATACAAGCAAGATTTTCGGTGACTACGACCATCGCCGCGCCTTCCCTTACCGAACAAAAAGCACTTGATTTTATTGAAAAATTAGAAACGATTATTACCAGCCAACTAAACAATGCTGCTTTTAAGGTGCCTCAATTAGCCGAAAAGTGCCAGATGAGCCAAACCCAACTCTATCGAAAAACAAAAGCTCTAACGGACAAAACGCCTTCCCATTTTATTCGCTCCGTTCGCTTAAAAAAAGGAAAACAGCTACTTGAAAACACGGAATTAACCATAGCTGAGATTGCCTATGAGGTCGGATTTACCGACCCAAATTACTTTTCCCGCACCTTCCAACAAGAATTTGACACCTCTCCAAGCGACTATCGTAAGTAATTCATTTAGAGTGCATTAGCATTTATATTACCTATGAATGGTCTATAATTCCTATCATTTTTTCCTTATTTGACCGATAATTCTAGGTTTTTGGCTGATTTGTCCAGAAGGGTTTCCTCCTTCGGGGGATACCTTTGTTGCATATCTTTTTTAAAGTAATTAAAAACACAAAACCATATAATCATGAAAAAATTAAGCACTTTTATTTTTTGTTTATTATCGCTTGGAACGCTTGTGGCGCAATTTCAATTAGATGTAGAAGGGGATGCTAAAATCCTAGGCAAACTAGAAGTTGATAGCGGTGAAGAAAATACTTTTGTTGGTAAGTTAGCGGGCTCTATTAATACTACTGGCTCTGAAAATGCTTTCTTTGGGCGGTCTGCAGGCATTAATAACACCGAAGGTAGTTACAATGCTTTCTTTGGGAAGTCTGCGGGCTTTAATAATACCGAAGGTAGTAACAATGCTTTCTTTGGGAAGGCTGCAGGCTATAAAAATATCGGTGGGAGCAATGCCTTCTTTGGACATGATTCGGGCTATAAAAATATCGGTGGTGAGAGCAATGCCTTCTTTGGGCGGGGTGCGGGCTATAGCAATATTGATGGTGGGAATAATGCCTTCTTTGGGCGAGGTGCAGGTAACAATTACAATAACTCTCGAAGTACGCTGTTAGGAGCTTTTACTGATGTAGCTACCGATTCTTTAGACCGAGCCATTGCTATTGGGTACGAGGCTATAGTTGCCTGTCATAACTGTGCGGTCATAGGTGGTATAGGCGACAATGCTGTAAAGGTAGGTATAGGGACAAGTACGCCGCTTACGGATTTGCATATAAAGCAGAGCGTGAACGCGGTAACTAACCCAGCAAATACAAATGGATTGACTTTAGAATATGCTAATGGTGATGACAAATGGAAAATTTATCATAGTGCTTCACATCTTAGTTTCGCAGAAAATACTAGCCCCACGAATACTACTTCTATCCGAAGGTCCTACATTTCTAAATCGAACGGAGCTTATGTGCGAGCAGACGGAGGAAGTAACTTAAGAAGTCAAAATTCCAGCAGGGTTAAAGAAAATATTTTAGATAAGTTAGTAGCATTATCTGTGAAACATTACCCAAGCCTAAACTCAAGAAATAAAACCCAAAAAAGCTTAGGATTCAATACCTTAGAAGTGCAAAAACTATTTCCAGAAGTAGTCAGGGAGGCAGAAGATGGAAGCTTAGGCATGGCGTATGCTGATTTTGGTATTTTGGCTATTAAAGCGATTCAGGAGTTAGTCGTTACGGTAGAAGAACAGGGACAAGAAAATATACTTCAAAAAGAACAAATCGTCACTTTAGCAGAAAGATTGGATGACACAGATGCACTAAGAGAAACGGTCAATACCCAACAAAACCAAATCAACGAATTAAAATCACTAGTGGAAAAACTATTAACGCAAAATGCGGAAACCCCAAAAAGCACCAGCTATGTGCTACCACTAGAACAGCAAGCCTTACTTGCCCAAAACCAACCCAATCCATTCCGAGAAAATACCTTGGTCGATTATTTTGTCCCAGCGGAGGTGCAAAATGCCCATATCCAAGTGACTGGTTTGGACGGACAGGTTTTGGGTCAGGTAAGCATTACCCAAAAAGGCAAAGGACAAGTCACTATCCAATCGAAAAGCTATCCTGCGGGGACTTATTTTTATTCTTTGGTTTTGGATGGGGAGGTGATGGAGACTAAGCGGATGGTGTTGGCTAGGTGATAAGATTCGGGAATGGATGGAAAAGTAAGGAACGATTCCTTTTGTGGTCATGTAGTAAATCGGTGGATTTACATTGACCAGTTTTTCAATCTATTTAATAAACCACCCTGCTATTTTCCTACATATTTATATAGAATAAGAAAAATTCTTATCAAATTTATTAACAAACATTTATAAAAATCCTAAAAAATAAAAATTATGAAAAATTTAGAAAGATTAAAGATGTATAACTTCCGCCATACTATAAATCTTAGTTTTTGGAGTTTACTAATTATTTTCTTTTTTACGAATGAGATTAATGCACAACGACAAGGCGGTGCCGACCTTGACCCAAATATCAATGGAAAAAATGTTGGCTTAGTCATTGAAACGTTCAGAACAACGGTTAAACATACTTGGACAAAAACAGGTGATAAAACTTGGACAAGAAAGGCAGAAGGAAGTACAACCTCAAATAATTTTCAAGAGAAAGACAGAGATGCCTGGTCGGTCTTTTTGACAGATAGCCAAGGTAAGGAATTTCAAATTGACCTTTGGCAAAAAAAAGTATCGGACCTATCGACTGGTGAGGCTATTGGCGACATTATTCAAGTAGCCCTTCAATCTCAAGTGACTCCTGATGCTTTACCAACTGAAAATTGGACTGCTTACCAACCTTCTACTAAAGATTATTTTCAGATTATCGCCGAAAATGGAAAAGCATTTGATGTAGCTGGTAGTAGCATTGAGCGTGGTACGAATGTTTTATTATGGAACAAGACTAATAACCCCAATCAACTTTTTAAATTTATTGCTGCTGAAAAAAAGGGTTATTATGAAATTAATACTGCTTTAGCTGAAAATAGATTCTTACATTATACCTCTTCTCGTACGACTTTTGATCCCAATATAGCAATAGTAGGTCATACCTACGGTGCAGGATCTTATAAATTAGAAAAAAATGAAGCTGGATATATTCGTTTTAGTTCAAGCGCCTCCGGATTCTTTCTTGGAGCAGATGCCTCTGAAAACATCCTTATTCTAAGAAGTAATCAAGGAGTTTATACGAAATTTAAATTAGTAAAAACAAACTATCAACCTCCAGTTAAAATAAAAGAATGGGTCGCTTTTAAACCTTCTACTAAAACTTTTTTTCAAATCCTCAACAAAAACGGAAAAGCATTAGATATACTCGGCAGTAAGCCTGAATCTGGTAAGAATGTCCTATTATGGTCCAAAACCAAGAACTCCAATCAAATTTTCAAATTTGTTCCTGCTGCGAATGGTTATTATAAAATTGAAACGGCCCTTGAAAAAGATAAAGTTTTGTCTATCTATTTATCTAGAACAAGCGATGGTACAAATATTATATTGAACCACCTTGTTGGTAATAATCAGCATTTTAAATTAGAAAAAAATAAAGCTGGACATGTCCGCTTTGTTTCGGCTTTAGGAAAAAATTTATTTATAGGAGCGGATGAAAAAAATGCAGAAAATTTGGTTTTGCGAAATGGATTTAAGGATAGTAAGACTACCTTTGATTTAAGCCCTATTTTTTATATTGCAAAAATTACTACGAGCGATCTTGAAAAGCGCAATAGTTTGGGAGAACAGACAGTAACATCTAGAACCCCTCCTACTTTTAATAAACCAACTGGCGCAGCTATCTATGAAGGTATCAAAAACAAAAAAGAGATAGATATTAATGGTTTGGGAAGATGCTATGATATTCGACAAATTGACCCTTTACAGTGGACCCAAGAGACCTTAAAAAGTCAACGTTCTGCAAGGGTTTTTGATTTTTTCAGAGATAATCAAACTAGACAATTTGATTTTAATCAAAAACAATATGCAGTGCCCATGGGCGTATCGGTTGTCCATGACTCTAGAGGCAAAGGAGAGGTTAGTTATAAGCATGTAATTACTGCTAATCAGTTTGAAAATTCCGTATTACAAGAATATCGCTTAGGTGTTGGTATTCCAAAAGTAGCTTCTGCAAAAGCTAGTATTGGATTCAAAAACACGAATGGTGGCTCGTCTAAAAATAGTAATATGTTTACTTTTACTAAACAATTAGCGACTTATTATAAAACTGATATTCAAACAGACCACCCAACTTACACACATAAATTGGATGATATTTTCTATGATGGTGTTCGACAGTTGGGACATACCATGTCTGCTAATGAATTCGTTCAAAATTTTGGTACGCACTTCGCTTCTACAACAGCTTATGGAGGCAATTTTTTACAAAGAACCACTATTTCTCAACAAGAATATGCGCATTATTCTAAGAATGAGAGAGAGTTTAAATTGGATGTAGAAGCAACGATTAAAAAGATTAATGTAAGTGCTGGGACTACTCAAGGAAGTACTAATTCCAATAGTAATTCTCAATCAGTTATGACTTCCAATATGGAATTATTAACGGTAGGAGGTGATCCAAATATTCAGAATCCTACTAAGTGGTCGAAAACTGTTAAGAATAACCCAACTGTTATAGAAGTACAGCTAACCTCTTTAGCTACTTTATTGACTGCTAAATATTTTCCAAATATTCCTAATATCGCTATGAAACAAAAGCTATTATTAGCCGCCATTAGTGAAAAAGTAAAAGAGGCTAAAAATCAAATGAGCAGATTGGAAACGCATAGTTTTTTTACTAAAATGCCAATGGAATTTGAGTTTAAGGTGACCGCAATTGAATGTGTTAATGAAGGTGATAAACACAGTGATGGTGACTTTTTTGGAGAACTAGATATGGGATTCTTTGGCAAAGAAGGATCAACTCTATCTGAATCAAGATTCATGTATCTAAGTAATGATGACCATGATTTCGAAATGTATAAAGGGCAACGATTAAGTGTCGAAAATGCCACAGGGGAATCTGGCATATTAACAAAAAAAGTGATGCCTGGCAGAGATATGGAAGATGGTTACGTACAAATATGGGGATGGATGAAAGAGGATGATGACCCAGATGATGATATGGGTAGCCTGCTAAAAGGACAGAAAAATAACGGTGCTATCTCTTATCAAGAAGCTATGGTTATAGGTCGAGCAAACAGTAAAATGGTTGATTTTCAGAAAGGAAATGATCACGTACGAATCCATTATCAATTACTGAGAACTAAATAGACTTATTCTTTTGTCGTTACTTAGTTCTATTTTAAGACTCGCTCGGGAAGGAAATAAGGAAATTAAGATTTATTTTCCGCCAATCCAGTAGAAGATTAATAAAAAAAGGAGGGGATTGTTCATGTTAGGGCAGTCCTCTTTTTCCTAAGTAGCCCAAAGCAAATTAACAATAAATGCTGACCTCTTCCCAAAATACTGCTAGAATAGAAAGCTTTACTTGCTCAAAACTAACCCAATCCATTCCGAAAAAATACTTTGGTAGATTATTTTGTCCCTGCGGAGGTGCAACATGCGCATATCCAAGTGACTGGTTTGGACAGACAGGTTTTGGGTCTGGTAAGCATTAGCAAAAAAGGCAAAGGACAAGTCACTATCCAATCGAAAAGCTATCCTGCGGGGACTTATTTTTATTCGTTGGTCTTGGATGGGGAGGTGATGGAGACTAAGCGGATGGTGTTGGCTAGGTAGACTGCTGTCAAGGGGTTGTGTAAAAAGTCTCATATTTTAATAAAATCTAATTTGTAACTAAATAAAATAGTGAAGATTGTTTGATTGTTATTATTGTTTAATTGTTGTCGTAACACTTTGACATACAGCAATTTAATAATCAAAAAATCTCAATAATCACTCACAAAATATCCTTAAAGTTGTAAAGATGATTATTTATAAATTAAGACTTTTTACACAACCCCCTGCGTAGTCAGAAGAGTTTATAATGTGGACTATGCATACAGCTTATTTTAATGACCGAGCTGGTTTTGGGGTTGTTTTAGTCAAAGACGAGTACAAATTATTTTATTAAAGTAAAGTCTCCTGTCAATCGCTCTGTTTCTCCACGCTCATTTATCCAAGTGACCACATACATATATACATTTACCGCAGCCACTTGGTTATTGACGCTTCCATCCCATTCTAAGGAGGCAAAATTTTCCGTTTTTTGCTGTTGAAAAACTAAATCTCCCCAACGGTTATAAATACTTAATTCGGCTACTTGTGCTAAAACTTCTGTTGTGCCTTCTATTCTAAAAATATCATTAATCCTATCTGCATTAGGGGAAAAGACATTAGGAAGATATAGTTTAGGAATTGGTTTTAATTCAATGAAAATGGAATCGATAGCTTGACAACCATTTACATCAGTCACCCTTAAGATATGATTGCCTGAAACAGTAGGGGAGAGGCGAATATTTGGACAATCTGGACAATTAATAATTGCTTCACTGACCCATTGATAGCGTTCTGATTCAATATTGCTGGCTGCTATTGCTAAGCTAATAGACTGCCCTTCCATTAAAATCGTATCAGCAGGTAATTCGATAAATAGATTAGATTCGTTACTTTGAATACTGACTGAATTTGTGGAAACACAACCATTATTATCTCTGACGACAATATCATAGTCGCCGATTGGAAGGTTTTCAAAAAAATTATTGGACCCATAATTTATACCTCCATCAATGGCATATTCAAAAGGAGGATTGCCATTTTGGGTCAGCAAATTTATCCAACCATTTGCCGCTATTTCGCAATCCGTATCTGCCCATTCTACCATGATTTCAGCAAGATTAGCGCAAGGGTCCGTTAGAGTGAAATTTAGCCAGACTAAACTATCGCAACCCGTAGTAGCCGTTAAATTAGCTTGAAAAATGCCAGTGGTGGTATGGTCCACACCATGGAAAGTGTAGCTTGTGCCAATATCTTGGTTGATGATTAGGGTGTCGCCAATGATAGTAGATAAAACGTTTAAATCTAAGGTAAGCGTACTGTCGCAGCCATTAACGGGATTGGTGAATGTTTGTACATAAATTCCTGATTCGGTGTAGAGCGAATCTCCAAATTGATAGCTAGTTCCTTCGCAAATATTGGCAAGCGTTAATAGGTCTACATTGGCAGGTCTTTCTGCATCGGTTGAAAAAGCAAGCAATTGGCAAGTTCCATCCGTATGGATAAGACTTAAATGATATAGACCAGCAATAGCCTCCATTTCTTGTGGCAAACTTAAATTTGGACTTGTTTCGCCAATTAGCAAAACAGAATCTTTGTACCATTGATAATCTCCACTCGTAATGCCGGCGATAAATATTCGGGTATCATTATCGCAATGAGGACCGTCTATGTTAATCGTTGTTGCTGGATTACCAGAACCAACTATTCTACATTGACAATCGGGGTCAAAAACATCAGTTAAGCCGTCACCATCATCATCTATATTATTATCACAAATCTCTCCACGTGGGGGAATAACAACTAAATCTAAAGTAATCAAACTATCACAACCATGCATAGTTGGAAGGGTGTCCCTATAAATGCCAGTTGTTGTTAACGGAGTTCCATTCAAATCATAAGACTGCCCTTCTACTATGGTGTCTGTTATTGTTGACATGGGATTTTCTTCATAGAAAACGACTAAATTGGCAATGCTATCACAACCATTTATGATAGACGGAAATATTGCCGAATAGTCCCCTGCTATTGTGATATTCCTATTATTAAAAATAACTGTTTCCCCTTGACAAAGGGTTAAGGTATCATTAGAAATTCGTTCTGGATAATCAAATTCATAAGGCCCAATTAGTTGGCATTGTCCATCTGGAAAAGTGACATAGACATGATGCATACCTACGATATTGGCATTTAAGCCATAGGTCAAACTAGCTTGCCTTCTGCTATCTTGAGGAATAGAATCTAAATACCATTGATAAGTAGCTCCTATTACTTGTTCGACCGAAAAACGGAGCATATTGTTCTCGTCGCAGGGATTTCCTTCTACTATGATTTCATTGGGGATGATAGGTAGAGGTGCTTTTTGGATGACTAAATTATCAATTAGGGCAATAGCAACATTTAAAGCTTCTATATCCAAATCGCAATCTCCCATTACAAAAATGGCTTCTAAATCAGTGGTAGGGGTAAACGTAAAGGTTTGGGAATTCCACCCGGGATTCAAACCCATTAAGTTGGCTGATGCTAATTGTTGAAAAGGTAGACCACTATCGCAAAAATCTCTGTCTGGAAGATATTCCCCCAGTCGATTGCAATCGGAAATACCATTGACCGTAAAAAAGAAAGGGTCATCTATAATAATAGGCGTGCCGTCCAAATTGCCTTTTATGCCCATGTCGAAAGAAATAGTATAAGTTTCTCCTGCAATCAGGGGTTCGGCTAAACATTGCCCAATGGTTTCAGAATGAGACCCATTTAATTGAGGAAAGAGCGGACTATTGGCATAGCTCAATAAAATACCCATAAATGCACCATCTAAGGGTACATCATAATAGTTGGCTTCTGCTGGAGTGACGCTTCCGATGCAAGTTGGATGAATAAAATCAGGCGTACTGTGCGTATGTGGCCAATTGCTTATACATATATTCTCGTCTACTACTGAACCGGAGCAGCAACCTTCTTGAAATTGTTCAAAATCTCCATTAGAAACTAGATTTTCAGTCGAATTACAGTTACAATCCTCGTCAAAAGCATCAATTAATCCGTCGCCATCATCGTCTATGCCATTATTACAATCTTCTATATTTCCATTTGTCACTATCAAATTTAGTATAACGATACTATCACATCCCATTGTAGTATGTAACGAATCAAAATAATAACCAGGAGTAGTAATAATTTCGCCACCAAATTCATAAGACCCGCCAGCTGGGATAACTTCTGCTATCGTGGTTTGTATAGGTTCGCTCATTTCTATCTGTTGGACCATACTAAAATTATCCATTATTAAACTGATATTTAATCCATCAAGAGAAATAGGATTGTCGCAATCTATTGCAAAGAAAAAAGCTTCAATTTGACCAACTGGAGAAAACTCAAAAGTGTGCAGCACCCATTCATTACGAGTTTGTCCAGTTTGTATGGTGGCTATTCGTTCGAAGGGCGAACCCGAAACACAAGTACCAGTTGTTTGGTTATTGATGATACCCTTATAATCCGTTAAATTAGCGCAATTAGGGATTCCAAAAAAGGTATAGCGAACATCAGGGGTATTGACCTCTTTTCTTAAATTAGCAATGTCAAAGGAAAACGTATAGGTATTTCCTGGCATCAGAGGTTCATCTAAGCATATACCCATAGACTCATTAAAATACCGTCCATTACCGCTGCTCAATATCAAATGAACATAGGCATCTTCGTCAGGTGTATCGAAATGATTGGATAAGGCCCTTACATCGGGACGTAAGTCGGTGTCTGGACAGGCATCACTTATATAATCGGCTGACCCTTCTAAGGCAACCCAATTGTCTAAGCAATTAAATCCGGGAGTGGCCAATGCTGCACAGCAACTGGTATGAGCAGAAAAATTTCCGTTGGGTATTAAATTATTAGGTAGTTCGTTACCGTTACATTGACAATCCGAATCAGCAGTATCAATAGCACCATCTCCATCATCGTCTATGCCATTATTGCAGATTTCACCCATCAGTATTGTTGAATATTCCGGATTAACAGGAGTATGGTAATAATGGATTATTAAATGGAGCAATTGATAGGAGAGCGGATTGGCATTAACTAGTTTTGCACTCCCAATAAGCATTAGAAACACAAATATATAAAAGGGGCTATGATGAATGTTCATGGTTTACGGCTAAAGGATGATTTCGATTTTATGGGATTTTTTACCCGTACCTAATGATACAAAAGTGTTGGATAAATCGTAGAAGTGCAAAGACAAAATATTAAATTTGTAGCATTATTTTTTACTTTATTTTATTTTAATATCTTGTTTATCAGTAACTTGTGTGTATTTTTGTATATTTTTTTAATTCAAATGTATTTTGCTGGACAACAATTTTTTATAATATGTATTTCATTATAATTCAGATTTTAGAATGAGAATTAGACTTAGCTAGACGTTCTTTTCTTTTTTTCAATTGAAAAAAAAAGAAACAAAAAATTCTAGTTTGTTTAAATCGCTCCGCGTAAACAAACGGCAACCGCCACCAAATTAAACGTGTTCCTAGACGTTGAGCCTAAGTGCTAAAGGTATAATTCTAATTTT